>NZ_JBSHGZ010000035.1:86433-117232 GCF_053618075.1 Embleya sp. NPDC055664 | reverse complement strand
GCATCCCCCGAGGGATGCCGCCGCCGCGGGCGACGATCGGCCGGGTCGGTGCAGCCGATCGGGTCCACTCAGAACCAGGGGTGCCAGGCGTGCTGCACGTCGGCGTTGCCCTGGTTGATCACCACGACGCCCGAGTTGCCCTTGATCCCGGCGTTGTTGTTCTGGTTCGAGGCGCCCGCGCCGGTCGCGCTCTGCTGGGTGGCGTTGTAGTTGCCGTCGACACCGCCGAGGACGTTTCCGCTGCCGCTGTTGGTGGTGGAGGAGGTCGTGGTCGACGCGTTCGAGCCGTTGTCGCCGAGCGTGCCGTTGCCGCCGTCGGCGCACGCGGCGCCCGCACCGAGGAAGAGCAGACCGGCGGCGAGGGGGGCTACGGCCAGGGTGGCGAGCTTGCGGTTCATGGGGATCCTCCGTGTATCGCGGATCCGGGCGGGGCCCGGGTGTCATCAGGTAGGCGCCATCAGGTACGCCACGGGCCGTCGTGCGGGGCGAACGATCCGACCCCCACGGCGACTTCGTGTGACCAAGCTGTCGCAAACGGTGAGCACAATCCAGCGGTACGGTCCGGCTTCCCTCGGGAGAGTGACATGGAAGCCCCGAACCCCCAACGAGCGCCGATACGGAGGGTTGCGGGTGAGGGGTATTTTCCGCCGATTCGGCGCAATGTTTCGGCCACCCTGTCGATTTTGATTGATTTGTCGACGAACAGCGCGTGACCGACGGCGCATTCCCTACCGGCGGAGCGCGGAAGTGTGCCTCAACTCGATTCGTGGGCCCGCACTGCGAGGCGCGCGCCCCCGTCTTTACCCGAGCTTCACGAATGTCGGGTTTGAGTAAGGTTGCCGCCATGCCCGTAGTCGTCACCGGAGCCGACCAGCCACTCGGTCGCGCCGTCGCGCTCGACCTCGCCCTGTCCGCCGGCGAGGTACGGGCCACGGTCCGTGATCGCGGCGCGGCCGGTGTGCTGCGCGCGGCGGGCGTGCGGGTCGCGGTGAGCGACCTGTCCGACCCGCTGCGACTGGGCGCGGTGCTCGCCGGCGCGCACACCGTGCTGCACCTCGATCGTGGCCCCGACGGGCGGGGGACGCCCGCCGATACCTGGGAATGGTTTCTCGAGGCCGTCGAGGGTACGGATGTCCAGCGGATCGTCACGGTCTTGCCACAGCCTCCGACCGCTTCTTCGCCCGGGGAGTACGAATTGATCGTCCGTCCGTTTCCCGCCGAGGCCGTGGATCGGCCCGGATTCGCGGCTCCGACGCTGATTCGTGCCCTGGTGGAGGCCGATCGTCGGCCCGGATGACGGATCACGGCGCGATGCGATTCGGGTCGAGGCGGCCCGCGGTCGTCCGCGAGGATGGCAACGATCGCCCCGATCACCTCATTTGCCCGTGCGTGCCCCGGAATGCGGAACCGCGGCGGATGTTCGGCTCGTCGAATGAGACGTGGGATGTGGTTTTCGGCCTCGGCCGGGTCGCGACCCGGCTCCGGATGAAGGGACTGCCCGTACATGTCAGCAGGATCGAAGTCGCTCTCGACGCGGTCACGGGCCCGATGGCGCGTGGTGCCCGCACTGCTGCTCGGCGCGCTCCTGCTCGTGTCGGGCTGCAGCTCGGACGACGGCGGCGACGGCGGCAAGAAGCCCGGCGGCCCGAACAGCACCACGACCAAGGGTGATTCGAAGAAGGGCGCGGATCCCGCGTCGATCACGCTCACCCCGGCCGACGGCGCCAACGCGATCGACCCGCAGGCGCCGATCACGATCGTGGTGGGCGGCGGAAAGCTCGGCGAGGTCAAGGTGGTCAACGCGCAGAACGAGCCGGTCGACGGCACGCTCGACGCCGACGGCAAGACCTGGAAGCCCAAGGTCGCCTTCACCCTCGGCGGCAAGTACACGGTGAGCGCGACCGCGACCAACGCCGACAACGCGCCGACCACGGCTCGGGCGACGTTCAACACGCTCTCCGGCGACAAGAAGGTCACCGCGCGCTTCAGCCCCGAGGACGGGGCCACCGTCGGCGTCGGCTTCCCGGTGTCGCTGACCTTCGACTACCCGGTCAAGAACCGGGCCGCGGTGGAGAAGGCGCTGTCGGTCGACGTCGAGCCGAAGGTGGAGGGCGCCTGGCACTGGTTCGACAACACCCGGGTGGACTACCGGCCCAGGGACTACTGGGCGCCCGGCACGAATGTGAAGGTCAACCTGAACCTGCGCGGCGTCGACGTGGGCAACGGCGCGATCGCCAATCAGTTCAAGAGCTACAGCTTCAAGGTCGCCGCCACCAAGCGGATCGCCATGGTGGACGTGAAGGCGCACACCATGAAGGTCTACGAGAACGAACAGTTGATCAAGACCATCCCGATCACGGCCGGCAAGTCGCCGAAGTACAGCACGTGGAACGGGAAGATGGCGATCACCGAGAAGTTCGAGAAGACCCGGATGAACTCGCAGACGGTGGGCCTGGGCAGCGAGTACGACATCGACGACGTGCCGTTCGCGATGCGGGTCACCACCTCGGGCACCTTCGTGCACGGCAACTACTGGGCCGACCCGAGTGTCTTCGGCAGCGAGAACACCAGCCACGGGTGTGTGTCGATGACCAAGGAAAACGCCAAGTGGCTGTACGACCGGGTGATCCCCGGTGACATGGTCGAGATCTCCGGCTCCGACGAGCGCACGGTCGACGCCGACAACGGCTTCGCCGACTGGAACCTGAGCTGGGACAAGTGGACCGCGACCGGCGCGCCCGGCGCCACGCAGGGCACGACGACACCCACGCACTGAGGCGCCCGGCGGACGGGGCCTCGGCGGATGTCGTGGCCCCGCTCACCGCCCGCCGAGGTGGCGACGCCTATGGTCGGATCGGCACATCAGGGCTGACCAGAGGAGAGCGTCATGGGCGAATTCGTGAACCTGGAAGTGGCCGACGGCGTCGGCACGATCCGGCTGAGCCGGCCGCCGATGAACGCGCTGAACCGGCAGCTCCAGGAGGAGCTGCGGGCGGTGGCGCAGGAGGCGGGCGAGCGGGCCGACGTGCGCGCCGTGGTGATCTACGGCGGGGAGAAGGTGTTCGCGGCGGGCGCGGACATCAAGGAGATGGCCGAGATGACCTACACGGACATGGCCGACCGGGGCGCCGCGCTGCAATCCGCGTTCACCGCCGTCGCCGAGATCCCCAAGCCGGTGGTCGCCGCGATCACCGGCTTCGCGCTCGGCGGCGGTTGCGAGTTGGCCCTGTGCGCCGACGTCCGGGTCTGCGCCGACAACGCCAAGCTCGGCCAGCCCGAGATCACGCTGGGCATCATCCCGGGCGCCGGCGGCACCCAGCGCCTGCCCCGCCTGATCGGCCCGTCCAAGGCCAAGGACCTGATCTACACGGGCCGCTTCGTCGCCGCCGACGAGGCCCTGTCCATCGGCCTGGTCGACAGGGTCGTGCCGGCCGCGGACGTCTACGCCGAGGCCGTCGAGTGGGCCCGGCAATTCGCCAATGGCCCGGCCTACGCCCTGCGCGCCGCGAAGGAGTCCATCGACCGCGGCCTGGAAACCGACCTGAACACGGGCCTGGAGATCGAACGCCTCCAATTCACCGCCCTGTTCGCCACCGAGGACCGCGCCACCGGCATGCGCGCCTTCGTGGCCAAGGAAAAGCCCGAGTTCTCCGGCCGCTGACCGCGGCGGCCCCGGCGGGACCACGACGAAACGGGGCGCCGACTCGGCGGATGTCGAGTCGGCGCCCCGGTTTTCGTCGTGTCGACGAACCCGATCCGCAGGATCAGAGGTTCGGGTAAAGCGGGTGCTTTTCGGCCAGGGTGGTGACCCGGGCGGTGAGCGCGGCCTTGCGGGTGTCGTCGAAGTCGGGCAGCAGGGCCTCGGCGATGATGTCGGCGACCTCCTCGAAGTCCGCCTTGCCGAAGCCGCGGGTGGCCAGGGCCGGGGTGCCGATCCGCAGGCCGGAGGTGACCATCGGCGGGCGCGGGTCGAACGGGACCGCGTTGCGGTTGACCGTGATGCCGATCGAGTGCAGGCGGTCCTCGCCCTGCTGCCCGTCCAGCTCCGAGTCGCGCAGGTCGACCAGGACCAGGTGCACGTCGGTGCCGCCGGTGAGCACGGTGATGCCCACGTCGGTGACGTCCTTGCGGGTCAGCCGCTCGGCGAGGATGGCCGAGCCCTCCAGGGTGCGCTTTTGGCGGTCCTTGAAGTCGTCGGAGGCGGCGACCTTGAACGCCACCGCCTTGCCCGCGATCACGTGCTCCAAGGGGCCGCCCTGCTGGCCCGGGAAGACCGCCGAGTTGATCTTCTTGGCGTATTCCGCCTTGGACAGGATCACGCCGCCGCGCGGGCCGCCCAGGGTTTTGTGCGTCGTGGTGGTGACCACGTCGGCGTACGGCACGGGGCTGGGGTGCAGGCCCGCGGCGACCAGACCGGCGAAGTGCGCCATGTCGACCATCAGGAACGCGCCGACCTCGTCGGCGATCCGGCGGAACTCGGGGAAGTCGAGCTGCCGGGGGTAGGCCGACCAGCCGGCGATGATCAGCTTCGGCCGGTGCTCCTTGGCGAGCCGCTCGACCTCCTCCATGTCGACGCGGTGGGTCTTCTCGTCGACGTGGTAGGCGACCACGTTGTAGAGCTTGCCGGAGAAGTTGATCCGCATGCCGTGGGTGAGGTGGCCGCCGTGGGCCAGGTCCAGGCCGAGGATCGTGTCGCCGGGGGAGAGCAGCGCGAACATCGCGGCGGCGTTGGCCGACGCGCCCGAGTGCGGCTGCACGTTGGCGGCCTCGGCGCCGAACAGCTCCTTGACCCGGTCGATGGCGAGCTGCTCGACCACGTCGACGTGCTCGCAGCCGCCGTAGTAGCGCCGGCCGGGGTAGCCCTCGGCGTACTTGTTGGTGAGAACGGAGCCCTGCGCCTCCAGCACCGCCACGGGGGCGAAGTTCTCGGAGGCGATCATCTCCAGGGTGTTCTGCTGGCGGTGCAGCTCGTCGGCGACGGCGGCGGCGACCTGCGGGTCCACCTCGCCCAGGGGACGGTCCAGGATCGTCACGGTTGTCAGCTCCTCGATCGGGTCGATCTCGATCATTCGCCGCAGAACGCGGCGTATTCGTCGGCCGACAGCAGGCCCTCGGCCTCGCCGTCGATGCGCACCTTGAACAGCCAGCCCGCCCCGAAGGGGTCGGAGTTCACCAGGGCCGGGTCCTCGACGACGGCGTCGTTTATCTCGACGACCTCGCCGGAGACCGGCGCGTACATGTCGCTGACCGACTTCGTGGACTCCAGCTCGCCGCACGGCTCACCGGCGACGACCACCCGGCCGACCTCGGGAAGCTCGACGAACACCACGTCGCCGAGCGCCTCGGCCGCGTGCTGGGTGATGCCCACGACGGCGGGGGAGGCCGCCTCGTCGAGCCACTCGTGTTCCTTGCTGTAGCGCAGGTGCTGGGGTGCGTGCACGGGTCCATTCTCCATTCGAATGAGGTAAGTCCGTCCCTCAGGATGATTTGGGACGTTTTCCGGTGATATAGGAAGGGGTTCGGCTCAGCCGCGCTTGTAGAACGGCAGCGCCACCACCTCGACCGGCTCGGCCTTGCCGCGGATGTCCACCGCCAGCCGGGTGCCCGGTTCGGCCCGCTCCGTCGCCACGTAGGCCATCGCGATCGGCATGCCGAGCGTCGGCGACGGCGCGCCGGAGGTGACCTCGCCGACCCGCTCGCCGCTGTCCGCGTCCACCACCGGGTAGCCCGCGCGCGGAACCCGCTTGCCCGGCGAGGTCAGCCCGACCAGCGTGCGGCGCACATCCGCCTCCGCCGCGGCCAGCGCCTCGCGGCCGACGAAGTCCTCGGGCTTGTCCAGCCGGACCACCCGGCCCAGGTTGGCCTCGTACGGCGTGGTGTCCCGGGTCAGCTCGTGGCCGTACAGCGGCATGCCCGCCTCCAGGCGCAGCGTGTCCCGGCAGGACAGGCCGGCCGGCACCAGGCCGTGCGGCTTGCCCGCGGCCAGCAGCGCGTCCCACAGCGCGACCGCGTCGCCGGGCGCGGCGAACAGCTCGAAGCCGTCCTCACCGGTGTAGCCGGTGCGGGCGAGCAGCACGGGTACGCCCGCGACCTCGGTGCGCAGGATCGCGTAGTACTTGAGCGCGGGCAGGTCGGCGTCGGTCAGCGAACCGACGATCGTGGTCGACGCGGGCCCCTGCACGGCGAGCAGCGTGTACTCCTCGGACGCGTCGCGCACCGTGGCGTCGAAGTCGCTCGCGCGGTGCTTCAGGCTGCCCGCCACCACGTCGGCGTTGGAGGCGTTGGCCACCACCACGAAGTGCTCTTCGCCGAGCCGGTACACGATCAGGTCGTCGACGATGCCGCCCTCCTCGGTGCAGATCATCGTGTACCGGGCGCGGTCGATCCCGATCTTCGAGACGAAACCGACCAGGGCGTGGTCGAGCGCGCGGGCGGCCTCCGGGCCGGTGACCTCGATCTCGCCCATGTGGGTGAGATCGAACAGGCCGGCCGTGGTGCGCACCGCGGTGTGCTCGTCCCGCTCGCTCCCGTACCGCAGCGGCATCCGCCACCCGGCGAAGTCGGTCATCGTGGCCCCGAGCGCGTCGTGCACGGCGTCGAGCGGGGTCCGGCGGTCGGTGGTCATGCGAAGACTCCTTCGAGGGGACGCCGGCGGAAGCCCCCGGCGGGCGCGAACCGGTCCGGGGCATGCCGGACGGCGCGGACCCGGGCGCGGGCCCGAGGTGCGACGAGAGGTGACGGGTGCTGCGGCCCGTACCGGAACGGGGACGGGCCCCGGATCAAGAACCGGAACGAGTACGAGAACGAATTCGAGGACAAAGGGGGCTCCCTGCCATGGCGTTCAGCCCTTTTCGGCCAAAGTCGGTCGAAAAGTGGGGTGCCCTCCCCTTCTGTCATCGGAACCTGAGAGCTTCATCCCGTCCGCCGCTGCCGCGTCGGACCGGGATTTGCACCGTGGGTGAGCCGCACCGACGGTGCGTCTGCTTTCCAGAAGTGCCTGACCCATGCGGTATCGGTGCCTGAGAGATTCCGGGGAGGAGTTGCTCCTTCGGCGCCCCGCTCGATGGCGAGGACTCTTCCGCGTGGGGTCGACGGCCGTTATGAGGTTGTGCCCGGCATGCTAGCGCGTGTCGTCAATCCCCCGCCGGGGCCGGGGAGCGCCGGCGCCCGCTCGCGCCCTCGGTGCGACACCATGCGCAGGGCACGTGGGTTCGGGACATCAGGGGAGGATTCGTGGAGACGGATTCGGCGGGGGCGCATACCGGCGCCGCGGCGGGCGGCATGTTGATCCCCCGGTCCGTGCACGACCTGCGGGAGGAGCGGAACCGGGCGGGGGAGCGGGACGGGGTCCGGCGGGTGGACATGCTCTCCTATCCGGCCTCGTGCGTGCTCGTGGTGACCGGCCTGCCGGGCGCGGGCAAGAGCACGCTCCTGGCCCGGGTGGTCGCCGCCGGGCCCGCGGTCGCGGTCCTGGACGCCGACCTGGTCCGGGCCCGCTGGGCGGTGCGGGTGGGGCGGCTGCCGTACCGGGTCTACCGGCCGCTGGTGCGGCTGTCGCACTACGGCGAGGTGGCCCGGGCGCTGCGTGGCCCCGGCGCGGTGGTGGTGCACGACAGCGGCCGCAATCCGATCCTGCGCCGGGTACTGGTGCGCGCGGCCCGGCGGCGGGGCATCCCGGCCCACGCGCTGCTCCTGGACGTCACGGCCCATCAGGCGCTTTCCGGCCAACGTGCGCGCGGGCGCGGGGTGTCCACCGCGGTGTTCGCCCGACACCACCGGGAATGGCGCGCGCTGCTCGCCCGGCTCGCCCCGTGGCTGGACGCCGGACCCGCCCTCGCCTCCGCTCCGGGCGGCTTCACCTCGTGCGTACTGCTCGACCGCGCGGCCGCGCGGCAACTGCGCCGGATCGTTTTCGCAGACCCCCTACCCGGACAGTCCCGACGGCGGGATGCGGACAAGTCGTAAACTGCGCCGGACACCAAGAGGAGCACCACCATGCCGTTCCCGGCCAATCCCGTGGAGAGCGCGCTCGTCGCGGCGATGCGCGACCCGTCCCGGGCCGAGGCCCTGTTCGAGGCGCTCGCCGAGGCGGACGTGTGGGTGCCGCTGCCCGAGGGGGGCAGCGCTGCCGACACCGAACTGACCCTGCCCACCGCCGAGATCGACGGTCTGCCGTATGTGCCGGTGTTCTCCTCGGAGGAGCAGTTCCGCCGGCTCGCGGGGCCGATGGCGGGCACTGTGGCGCCGATGCGCGAGTTCGCCCGAGGGCTGCCGCCGCACATCGGCATCGTGGTCAACCCGGGCGGCGAGGCGGGCATCCCGATCCCGCCGCCGGGTGTGCTGGAGCTGGCCCGGCTGCCCGGCGCGGCCCACCGCGGCGCACGGGTGCGGCTGTACGAGCCCGACCAGGAGCCGATGGACTTCCTGATCGCCGCCGCCGCCGAGTTCATCCACGTCCCCGTGGTGCTCAGCGCCCGGCGCGGCCTGGGCGAGGTCGAGTCCGATCCGCCGGTCCTGTTCGTCGGCGTCGAACTGGACCGGTGGCAGGAGGAGGACCGGCTGGCCGCGATCGGCGCCCTGGAGCGCGCGCTCGGCCGCGCCGCGTGCCCGTGGCCGGTCAACGTGGTGCTTCTGGACGTGGCGCAGGATCCTGTGGGGGACTGGATGCTGGAGCGGACCCAGCCGTTCTATCTGCGGGCCGACCAGCGCTGAGCCCGTCCGGCCGCGGCCGGCATCGGTGTCGAAAAACATGGGGTTCGGGGAGGACGTCGTGAACCAGGTCGAGCAGGCGTTGAGCCAGGTGGCCCCCGGGCGCTACGACGCCTACGAGCGGCTGCTGCAAGCGCTCGTCGGCGCGCCCGTGTGGATGTTGTTGTGGCAGGGGCAACCCGGCAGTCCGGACGCGCAGTACGGGAACATGGACGTGGCCGGCTGGCGCTACGCCCCGGCGTTCACGTCCGAGGAACAGCTGCGTCTCAGTGGCTGGGACCGCTCGTTCGAGATCTGTCCGGTCCCCGAGATCGCGTCCTCGCTGTACACCGACCGCTGGGGTCTGTGGCTGAATCCGCACGCCCAGGGCGGCGGCGTCGGCGTGCCCTACCTCGACCTGCGCCGCATCGTCGGCGGCCTGGACCGACTGATGGCCGGCCCCCTGGAGGTCGGCGAACCCACCTTGTGGGACCCGGCGTTCTACTCCCTGCTCGGCGGGCAGCTGTTCCAGACCCAGGTGGTGCGCGCCGCCCACCGGGCCTGGGTACGCCCCACCGTCGGCCCCGAACGCCTCGTGATCGGGCTGCGCCTGACGGACAATCAGCCCGCCGCGATGCAGCGCATGCGGGACGCGATGGCCCGCGCGTCGGCCGCCGCGCCGCCCGGTCTGACGCTCTCCTCGGTCGCGCTCGACGACCCCTTCGACCCGATCGCCGCGTGGATGCGCGAGCACACCCGGCCGTTCATCGGCATCGACATGCTCGACGAGGCCGCCCGCCACGGCCGGTGATCGACATGCCCGACGAAGGCGCCCGTCCCGCACGGTGATTCACATGGCCGCCGCGGGCACACGACACGCGCAGTGAGCGAAGATCGGCGGAACGTGGCGAGCCGGGGCAACAGGCAGTGATGCCCCCAAAAAACTGACGTCACGTCATCAACCGCTGCCTTGTTGTGATTTCGTGACCGATCTACGCGGATCAACCAGTGAATCGTGTCTGCGTAATCACGGTTCAGTAAAGGTATTCCTCCACCCCTGTTCGTGACCCGCGTCACGGAGGAGTCTCACCCGGACGACAGATCCCGAAGATCATCGGGATCGCAATGCCGGGTATGGCGACGGGACGCGGCGATCCCGAGCCGCCGTCGCATCCGTGAGCGGGGAGGGTCGATCCATGACGGCACCGATCGAGACCACCGGTGTGGCCCGAGAGGCGCACCCCGAGGCGATCGCCGAGGCAGCCGGCGCACGCATCGAGGGTCGGTCGCTCGGTCAGATCGCGTGGGCCCGATTCCGCCGCGACAGGGTCGCGATGGCCGGTGGCGTGGTGATCATCCTCATGGTGCTCATCGCGATCTTCGCGCCGCTCATCACCGACGTGATCGGCGGTGGACCCACCGAGTACCACGACGACCTGCTCGACCCGGTGCTGAACATCCCCACCGGCAGCTTCGGCGGCGCGAGTTGGGATCACCCGCTGGGTCTGGAGCCGGTCAACGGCCGGGACATCTTCTCCCGCATCTGCTACGGCGCCCGCGTCTCCATGCTGGTCGCCTTCCTCGCCACCCTGCTCTCCGTGGTGCTCGGCGTCGTCCTGGGCACCGTGGCGGGCTACTTCGGCGGCTGGATCGACGGGCTGATCAGCCGCGCCATGGACGTCTTCCTGGCCTTTCCGCTGCTGCTGTTCGCGATCGCCATCGGCAGCAGCCTCCAGGGCGAGGCCTTCGGCCTCCACGGCGACACGCTCCGCATCACCGTGCTGATCTTCGTGATCGGGTTCTTCAGCTGGCCGTACATCGCTCGCATCGTCCGCGGCCAGACGCTCTCGCTGCGCGAACGCGAGTTCGTCGAGGCGGCGCGCAGTCTCGGGGCCACCGACCGGCACATCATTTTCAAGGAGTTGCTGCCGAACCTGGTGGGTCCGATCCTGGTCTACTCCACGCTGCTGATCCCGACGAACATCCTGTTCGAGGCCGCCCTTTCCTACCTGGGGGTCGGCGTACAGGAACCCACCGCCTCGTGGGGTGGCATGCTCTCGGCGGCCACCCCCCGGTACCAGGACGCGCCGATGTTCATGGTCGTCCCCGGAGTCACCATCTTCATCACCGTGCTCGCGTTCAACCTGCTCGGCGACGGCCTTCGAGACGCCCTCGACCCGCGCAGCCGCTGAATATCCCGCAAGTCCCCACGAGGAGGCACGACCAGCGATGAAACACCCGGTAACTCGCAGGCGCAGGACCCAAGCGCTGATCGGCATGGTGGCTGTCACCGCGATGGCCGCCACCGCGTGTGGCGGTGGTGGCGGCGGCTCGAAGAAGTACAGCCCGAGCAACAAGGCGATCACCGAAGTGGTCAACCAGTCCACCAAGAAGGGTGGCACGCTCAAGCTGGTCAGCTCGGACAAGTTCGACTCGCTGGACCCGGGCGACATGTACTACGCCTCGGCGTGGAACTTCTCCCGCCTGATGGCGCGTCCGCTGCTCACCTTCAAGCCCGCCCCGGGCAACGCGAGCTACGAGTTCGCGCCGGACCTGGCCACCGACGTGGGCAAGACCGACGACGGCGGCAAGACCTGGACGTACCACCTGCGCAAGGGTGTCAAGTACGAGGACGGCACCGAGGTCAAGGCGTCGGACGTCAAGTACGCCGTGGAGCGGACCTTCGACAAGGAGATCCTGCCCAACGGCCCGGGCTACTTCGCCCAGTACCTGGACCCCGACGGCACCTACAAGGGCCCGTACAAGGACTCCGCGCCGGACAAGCTGGGCCTGAACGCGATCGAGACGCCGGACGACCACACCATCATCTTCAAGATGAAGGAGCCGTTCGCGGACTTCAACTACCTCGCCGCGCTCCCGCAGACCGCGCCGGTCCCGCCCGCCAAGGACACCGGCAAGGAGTACGTCAAGCACCCCATCGCCTCCGGCGCGTACATGGTCGACGGCCAGTACGAGCCCGGCAAGGCGGTCAACCTGGTCCGCAACCCGAACTGGGACCAGGCGACCGACCCGCTGCGCAAGGCGCTGCCGGACCGGATCGAACTGCTGGAGAAGCAGGACGCGAACGACGTCGACAACCGACTCTTCGCCGGCACGGCGCAGTTGGACGTGGTCGGCACCGGCGTCCAGGCCGCCGCGCAGAACAAGATCCTCACGGACAAGAAGCTCGCGGACAACGCGGACGACGCGATCTCCGGCGCGCTGGCCTACCTGGCGATCAGCTCCAAGACCCCGCCGTTCGACAACGTGCACTGCCGGCGCGCCGTGCAGTACGCGGTCAACAAGTCGCAGCTGCAGCGTGCGCAGGGTGGCGAGGTCGGCTCCGACATCGCGACCAACCTGATGCCGCCGACGCTGGCCGGTTCCAAGGTCACCGACATGTACCCCAACGGTGCCAAGCACACCGGTGACGTGGCCAAGGCCAAGGACGAGCTCAAGCAGTGCGGCAAGGCGGACGGCTTCAGCACCGTGCTGACCGCGCGCGCCAACCGGCCCAAGGAGGTCGCGGGCGCCACGTCGGTGCAGAACGCGCTCGCCAAGATCGGCGTCAAGGTCGAGATCCGGCAGTACCCCTCGGGTGACTACTTCTCGCAGTTCGCCGGTGTCCCGAAGTGGGTCGCGGAGAACAAGGTCGGCATCATGTTCATGCAGTGGGGTCCCGACTTCCCCACCCAGTTCGGCTTCTTCCAGCAGATCGTGGACGGTCGGGCGATCAAGCCCGCCGGTGGCACGAACCTGTCCGAGCTGAACGACCCGGCGGTCAACGGTCTGATCGACCAGGCCACCCGGACCATCGACCCGGCGCAGAGCGCGGCCATCTGGCAGCAGCTGGACCAGAAGGTGATGGAGTCGGCGGTGATCGTCCCGTTCGGCTGGACCAAGTCGCTGCTGTACCGCCCGTCGAACGTGACCAACCTGGTCGTCACCCCCGCGTACTCCGGGATGTACGACTACCTCAACATCGGTATCCAGTAAGCCTGCGACGAGGTCAGTAGCCCGAAGGAGAGGTGAAGGCCCGTCAGTTCCGGTGCGGGGAGCGGTGATCCCGCTCCCCGCACCGGACCGGGTCGCCGGCTCATGATTTTCTATCTGCTCAGGCGGCTGGCGGGAGCGGTGGTGCTCCTGTTGATCGTCACCATGGCGGTCTTCGCCATCTTCTTCCTGATTCCGCGTCTGGGAGGCGCCACAAGCGACCAACTCGCCGCGCGCTACGTCGGCAAGTCGCCCACCCCGGCCGCGATCGAACAGGTCAAGCACAGCCTCGGCCTGGACAAGTCGGTACCCGTCCAGTACGGAAGGTTCGTCAAGGGCATCGTCGCCGGCAAGGACTACGACACCGGTGTACGCAAGGTGCACTGCGCGCCGCCGTGCCTGGGCTTCTCCTTCCGCAACAACCTGGAAGTGTGGCCACGACTACAGGACCGCATCCCGGTCACCCTCTCGTTGGCCGCGGGAGCCGCGGTGATCTGGCTGATCGCCGGCGTGTCGATCGGGGTGGTCTCGGCGCTCAAACGCGGCAGCCTGTGGGACCGCTTCTCGATGGGCTTCGCGCTGGCGGGCGTCTCGCTGCCGCCGTTCTTCACCGGCCTGGTGGCACTGGCGTTGTTCAGTTATCAATGGCCGATCTTCAAGGGCGTGCACTATGTGCCGTTCCTGGACAATCCGGCGAGTTGGGCCTGGAACCTGGTGTTGCCCTGGTTGACCCTGGCGTTCCTGTACGCGGCGTTGTACGCCCGACTCACCCGGGCGGGCATGCTCGAGACGATGAGCGAGGACTACATCCGCACCGCGCGGGCCAAGGGCCTGCGCGAACGCGACGTCATCGTCAAACACGGGCTGCGCGCCGCGCTGACCCCGATCCTGACCATCTTCGGCATGGACGTCGGACTGCTGCTCGGCGGTGCGATCCTGACCGAACAGGTCTATTCCCTCAACGGCGTCGGCAAGTTCGCCGTCGAGGCGATCGGACAGCAGGATCTGCCCGAAGTGCTCGGCGTGACGATGATCGCCGCCATCTTCGTGATCCTGGCCAACCTCGTCGTGGACCTGCTCTACGCGGTCGTCGATCCCCGGGTGAGGACCTGATGCCCCGACTGCTACCGCGCCGCAAGCGGGACACCGCGGCCGAACTGCCCAAGCTCGCCCCGGCCGGGCCCCCGCCCGAGCCGGAGAACTTCCTCGAAGTACGCGAACTCACCGTGCACTTCCCCACCGACGACGGCCTGGTGCGCAGCGTCGACGGGGTGAACTTCGCGCTCCAGCGCGGCCGAACGCTCGGCATCGTCGGCGAGTCCGGCTCCGGGAAGAGCGTGACCTCGCTGGCCGTGATGGGCCTGCACGGCGGTACCAGCGCCCGGATCGGCGGCGAAATCTGGCTGGACGGCAAGGAGTTGGTGCGCTCCACCGCCGAAGAGGTCCGGTTGATGCGTGGCCGCCGGATGGCGATGATCTTCCAGGACCCGATGTCCTCGATGCACCCGTTCTACACGGTGGGCCACCAGATCATCGAGGCCTACCAGGTGCACAACGAGGTGAGCGTCAAGCAGGCCCGCGCGCACGCGATCGACCTGCTCGGACGGGTCGGCATCCCGCGCCCGGACCGGCGGGTGGACGATTACCCGCACCAGTTCTCCGGCGGCATGCGCCAGCGCGCGATGATCGCGATGGCGCTCAGCTGCGACCCCGAACTGTTGATCGCGGACGAGCCGACCACCGCCCTGGACGTCACCGTCCAGGCCCAGATCCTGGACCTGATCCGGGACCTGCAGGCGGAGTTCAACTCCGCCGTCGTGATGATCACGCACGACCTGGGCGTGGTCGCCGAACTCGCCGACGACGTCCTGGTGATGTACGCCGGTCGAGCGGTCGAGCACGGCCCCGCGCGCACCCTGTTCGAACAACCCCGACACCCGTACACCTGGGGCCTGTTGGGTTCGTTGACCCGGCTCGACCGAGCGCGCCAGGAACGGCTGATGCCGATCAAGGGCAGCCCGCCGAGCCTGATCTCGCTGCCCTCGGGCTGTGCGTTCCGTACCCGCTGCCCGTACGCGGACCGCAACGACGGGCGGGAGAAGACCGAGGTCCCGCGACTGGTCGAGATCGAACCGGGCCACCGCACCGCGTGCCACCTCGATCCGGGGGAGCGCGAGCGGATCTGGACCGAGGACATCAGGCCGCGGCTGTGAGCGGGACGGCGAACGGGAAAGCGGATGGGCACGTGACTGGTCACCAGGATGGAAACGGGAACGGGAACGCGGAAGTGACCGAGGGCGCCCGAGCGGGAGACGACGTGAACGCTGCGCAGGCCGGCGAGCCGGAGGCCGCGTCCCGACGCGAGCCGGGAGACGTGTTGGTGCGCGTGCGCGGGCTGCGCAAACACTTTCCGATCCGCGCCGGGATGACCCGGCGCCGGGCCGGCACGGTCAAGGCGGTGGACGGGCTCGACTTCGACATCCGCGAGGGCGAGACGCTGGGCCTGGTCGGCGAATCGGGCTGTGGCAAGTCCACCACCGGACGCATGGTGATGCGCCTGCTGGAGCCCAGCGAGGGCACCATCGAGTTCGGCGGGCGTGACCTCACCAAGCTCTCCCGAGGGCAACTGCGGCCGCTGCGGCGCGACTTCCAGATGATCTTCCAGGATCCGCAGTCCTCGCTGAACCCGAGGCACACCGTCGGCACCATCGTCGGGCTGCCGTTCCGCTTGCAGAAGGTCACCCCCGAGGGCGGGATCAAGAAGGCCGTCCAGGAGTTGTTGGAACTGGTCGGGCTCAGCCCCGAGCACTACAACCGCTACCCGCACGAGTTCTCCGGCGGCCAGCGGCAGCGCATCGGCATAGCCCGCGCGCTGGCGCTGCGGCCCAAGCTGGTGGTCGCCGACGAGCCGGTCTCCGCGCTCGACGTGTCGATCCAGGCGCAGGTGGTCAACCTGCTCGACGACCTGCAGAGCGAGTTCGGGCTGACCTACCTGATCATCGCGCACGACCTGTCGGTGGTGCGGCACACCAGCGACCGGGTGGCGGTGATGTACCTCGGCAAGATCGTCGAGATCGCCGACCGCGAGGATCTGTACACGTCGCCGAAGCACCCGTACACGGTGGCGCTGATGTCGGCGGTGCCGGTACCGGACCCGGCCCGGCGCGAGAGCCGTGACCGGATCCTGCTCAAGGGCGACGTACCGAGCCCGATGGACCCGCCGCCGGCGTGCCGCTTCCACACCCGGTGCTGGAAGGCGCAGGACATCTGCAAGACCCAGGAGCCGCCGCTGGCCGAGTTGACCACGCGGCACCAGGTGGCCTGCCACTTCCCGGAGAACACGCCGGCGGAGAACGGCGCGGGCGAGGCGGTGCTGCTGGTGAAGCCGGCGCCATCCGAGGCGGCCCCCGCGGTCGCCGCCGGGGAGGACGCCGAGGCCGCCGCGAAGAGCCCCGCCGAGACGGCCGTCGAGACACCGGCCGAGACCTCTGCGGACGATGCCGCGAAGGCCCCTGCCGAGCCTGCGGCGGACACCCCCGTGGAGAACTCCGCCGAGGCTCCCGCCGAGACCTCCCCGAAGGCCCCCGGCGAGGCGACCGGGAAGGACACTCCGCCCACACCCGCCCCATGAGTATCGGGCCGGGCCCGGCGGTGTAGAACATCCGTTATGTCGCCCGAGGTGCCGCCCGAGATCTTCCACCATCAGCTTCAGCAGATCCTCGACCTGCTCGGCATCTTCGTCTTCGCGGCGGCCGGCGCGCTGATGGCCGTACGGAAGAACTTCGACGTCATCGGTATCACCCTGCTCGCCGAGGTCACCGCCCTCGGCGGCGGGGTGATACGGGACGTGATCATCGGCGCGGTCCCGCCCGCGGCCTTCACCGACCTCGGCTACTTCACCACCCCGCTGCTCGCCGCCGTACTGGTCTTCTTCCTGCATCCCCAGGTCGAGCGGATCATGTCGGCGATCGACGTGCTGGACGCCGCCGGCCTCGGGCTGTTCTGCGTGACCGGCACCGCGAAGGCGTACGCGTACGGCCTCAATCCGATACCGGCCGCCGCCCTCGGGGTCACCACCGCCGTCGGCGGCGGCGCGCTGCGCGACGTACTGGCCCGGGAAGTACCCACGCTGCTGCGCTGGGACAAGGAGATCTACACCTTCCCCGCGCTGCTCGGCGCCGGCATCACCGCCGCGCTGATCGAGTTCGACCTGTTCGGCCCGGTCACCGCGACCGCGGCGGTCACCTTCGCCTTCCTGCTTCGGGTGCTCGCGCTTCGGCGCGGGTGGCGGGCGCCCCGCGCGTGGCGCCGCAACTCCGGCACCAGCGCCGAGGAGCAGTGACCCGGGACACACCCGCCGACCGGGTGGCGCGGGCTGCGCCGCCGGGCCCAACCCGGCCACCCGTAGGAGTGGACCGTGCCCAACACGCCCCGGTACGCGTTGCACCAGGATGTGTGGGAGATCCAGCAGCCGTTGACCTACGACCACCGGTCGACCGAACCCGATCCGAAGGGCAGGGGCCCGCTTCGGCGACTCGTGGCGTACGCGACCGCGTCGATGCTTTCCACGCGCCTGTGGCTCGACCGATTCCTGCCCGGAGGGCCGCGATACGGACGGGTGTACGGCCGCCCCCGCCGGCGCCCGCGGGTACCCGACTAAGCTTCGCAGTGCGATGGCCTACTTCGATCACGCGGCGACCACCCCGATGCGCCTTTCGGCAATCCGGGCGATGACCGTACAGCTTGCCCAACTCGGGAACCCGTCCTCGTTGCACGCGTCCGGGCGACGCGCGCGCCGCACGGTGGAGGAGTCCCGCGAGTCGCTGGCCCATGCGCTGGGCGCGCGGCCGAGCGAGATCGTCTTCACGGCGGGCGGAACCGAGGCCGACAACCTCGCGATCAAGGGGATCTACTGGTCGCGGGTCGCGGACGACCCGGCCCGGCGGCGGATACTGGTCAGCCCGGTCGAGCACCACGCCGTGCTCGACCCCGTGCTGTGGCTGGAGTCGGCCGAGGGCGCGGTGGTCGAGTGGCTGGACGTGGACGCCGACGGGCGAGTGCAACCCGACACGCTGCGTGCGGCGATCGAGCACGATCCGGCGTCGGTGGCGCTGGTGTCGGTGATGTGGGCCAACAACGAGGTCGGCACGGTCGAGCCGATCGCCGAGCTGGTCGAGATCGCGCACGAGTTCGGCATCCCCTTCCACTCCGACGCGGTCCAGGCGGTCGGTCAGATCCCGGTCGACTTCTCCGCGGCCGGCCTGGACGCGATGACGGTGACCGGGCACAAGCTCGGCGGCCCGGGCAACTGCGGCGCGCTCGTGCTCGGGCGCGGCATCACCCCGATTCCGGTGCTGCACGGCGGCGGCCAGGAGCGCGACGTGCGCTCGGGCACGCTGGACACCGCCTCGATCGCGGCACTCGCCGTCGCGGCCGAGGAGTCGGTGCGCGAACAGGCCGAATACGCACGGCGGGTGGGCGCGCTGCGGGACGAACTGGTGCGCCGGATCCTGGCCGCGGTGCCCGACGCGCAGCTCAACGGGGATCGGCGGCTCGACCCGGCCCACCGGCTGCCGGGCAACGCGCACTTCTCCTTCCCCGGATGCGAGGGCGACTCGCTGCTGCTGCTCCTGGACGCGCGCGGGATCGAGTGCTCGACCGGCTCGGCCTGCTCGGCGGGCGTCGCGCAGCCCAGCCACGTGCTGCTGGCGATGGGCGCCGACAGTGCCCGGGCGCGCGGCTCGCTGCGGTTCAGCCTGGGGCACACCACGACGGAGGCGGAGGTCGCCGAACTGGGCGAGGCGATCCTGCCGGTGGTGACCCGGGCCCGGTCGGCGGGGTCGGTGTCGGCGCGCCGGTAGCGGCGCCGGGGTGTGGGGTAATCCGCTCGGGGCTCGCCGGGGTGACCACGTACTCTTGAGGCGCTATGTCTGATCACATGCTTCCTCCCGCCAACGGCCGCCGCCTCCGGGTGCTCGCCGCCATGTCCGGCGGGGTCGACTCCGCCGTTGCCGCCGCGCGAGCGGTCGAGGCCGGACACGACGTGGTCGGTGTCCACCTCGCGCTCTCGGCGAAACCCGCGACGCTGCGCGAGGGTGCCCGGGGCTGCTGCACGATCGAGGACTCCCGGGACGCGCGGCGGGCCGCCGACGTGATCGGCATCCCCTTCTACGTGTGGGACATGGCCGAGCGTTTCCGCGAGGATGTCATGGACGACTTCGTGGCCGAGTACAAGGCCGGGCGCACCCCGAACCCGTGTCTGCGCTGCAACGAGAAGATCAAGTTCGCCGCGCTGTTGGACAAGGCGCTCGGGCTCGGCTTCGACGCGGTGTGCACCGGGCACTACGCGCGGATCGTGGAGCACCCCGACGGCTCGCGCGAGCTGCACCGCTCGGTCGACATGGGCAAGGACCAGTCGTACGTGCTCGGCGTGCTCGACTCCGACCAGCTCGCGCACGCGATGTTCCCGCTCGGCGGCGACACCAAGGGCGACGTGCGCCTGGAGGCGGAGCGGCGCGACCTGGCGGTGGCGAAGAAGCCGGACAGCCACGACATCTGCTTCATCGCCGACGGGGACACCCAGGGCTTCCTCGCGAAGCATCTGGGCACCGAGCGCGGCGACATCGTGGACGCGAGCGGCACCAAGCTCGGCGAGCACGACGGCGCCTACGCGTACACGATCGGCCAGCGCAAGGGCCTGCGCATCGGGCACCCGGCGGCCGATGGCAAGCCGCGCTATGTGCTGGACATCTCGCCGGTGAACAACACGGTCACGGTCGGCCCGGTCGAGGCGCTGGACGTGGACCGGCTGGTCGGCATCCGGCCGCGGTGGTGCGGTCCGGCCCCGGCGGGCGAGGTGGACTGCACCGCCCAGGTCCGGGCGCACGGCGAGGAGACGGCGGCGGTCGCCGAGGTGGTCGACGGGGAGGTCCGAGTGCGGTTGGCGGAGCCGATCCGCGGCATCGCCCGGGGGCAGGCCGTGGTGCTCTACGCCGGGACGCGCGTGATCGGCTCGGCGACGATCGACGCCACGGCGTAGCCGCAGCCTCGGCGGGACGGCAGGAATCCCCGGGCCGGGGGATGAGGCCCGGGGATCGTGCCGGCGCCCGCTCGGTGTTGCCGCCACCCCAGCGGTGAAGGCCGAGCCGTCCGGTACCGGTGAACCCCCTCCGGGCACGGCACTGGGCACCGGGCGCGGACGTAATGCATCACGGGGTACATCCGCGCCGGAGCAACCACGATGCCGGCGTGCGCCGAGGCCGCACGACCGGCGAAAGTTGCTGATGTGCGCCCGAAAGTTGTCGGTCCTCGCCGGAAGCCGGCGGATACGGACACCCGGAACCGGCTTCGCGGACGCCGCGTCGCAGTCCGCGATCGACGACGACCACGAACTGCGCCCGACGGCACACGACACGGGTTATCGGCGGGCCACGTACCGGGACGAGTTGCCGACCGTCGGCGGGATGCCCGCGTGGCTGCTCACGCTGGGCGCTGCCGTGGTCGCCGCGGTGGGCGCGGGGGTGTGGTGGTGGCGCCGCCGGCGACGTGCGGGTACGCGGCCGGGGTCACCGCCGGCCATGCCGCCGGTACCGCCCCTGCCGCCCACGCCGCCGCGGCCGCCGCACGCCCCGCGTCGACCCGTGGGCGTGGGCCCGTACCCGTTGTCGAACTCCCGGGCGGAAGTGGACAATGACGGGCCCTGTAGCACCGCCGCAGCACCTCGGGAGACACCGCGTGGGTTCCACCGTCCGACACATCACCATCGACTGCGCGGCGCCGCACGAGCCGTACGACCTGGCCCTGTTCTGGAGCAGGGTGCTCGAACTCCCGCTCGGCCCCGACGACTTCCCCGGAGACCCGGAGGCGGCCGTGATCGCCGGCGACGGCCGACCGATGTTGTTGTTCGTGCGGGTGCCGGACGCCAAGACCGGCAAGAACCGGGTCCACCTCGACCTGGAGCCGGACACCACCCGCGAGGAGGAACTGGAGCGCGTACTCGCCCTGGGCGCGACGGTCGTCGCCGACATGCGCAAGCCCAACGGCCGGGGGTGGGTCGTCTGCGCCGACCCGGCCGGGAACGAATTCTGCGTCGAGGCGAGCACATCCGACCGCGCCGCCGTCGAACTCCGCGAGCGTGAGACGGCGGAGACCGATTGAGGGCGGGGCGTCGTCAGCTCACGTCCGCGCGGCGGTGGTGGTGGATCTCCGTCGGGGCGGCCGGCGTCGCGTGGGCGCCCGCGCCGTGCCGGAGCAGCCAGGCGGTGGCCTCGTCGCGGGGCAGCGCCTTGGACATCAGCCAGCCCTGGGCCGCGTCGCAGCCCAGTTCGCGCAGGCGCTGGTAGGTCGCCTCGTCCTCGACGCCCTCGGCGACCACGCGCAGTCCCAACGAGTGGGCCAGCTGCACGATCGAGCAGACGATCGCCGCGTCCTCCTCGTTCATCGTCAGCCGGGCCACGAACGAGCGGTCGATCTTGATCTCGCTGACCGGGATGTGCCGGAGGTGTACGAGCGAGGAGTAGCCGGTCCCGAAGTCGTCGAGCGACAACCGCACACCCAACCGGCGCAGCGCGTCCAGCGACTCGGCCGCGCGCTGCGGCTCCTCCAGCAGCACCCGCTCGGTGATCTCCAGTTGTAACGCCCCTGCCGCGACGTCGTGTTCGCGTAATCCGGCGGCCACCGAGTCGGCGAACGAGGGCACGTGGATGTCGCGCGCGGAGATGTTCACCGCGACCGTGACGTCGATGCCCTCCACATGCCAGCGCGCGACCTGATCCAGCGCGACGTCCACCACGTAGCGGGTGAGCCGGGGCATCAGGCCGGTCTGCTCGGCGAGCAGCACGAACTCCTCGGGGGAGACTTGCCCCCTGGTCGGATGCCGCCACCGCACCAGCGCCTCGCAGCCGTCCACGCGACCGTCCGCGAGCCGAATCTTCGGCTGATAATGCAGCTCGACCTCGTGGTTGTCCAAGGCCCGCCGCAGGTCGCCGAGCAACAGCAGCTTGTCCCGCGTGTTCACGTCGCGCGTGTCGTCGTAGAGTTCAACCCCGCTGCGCGAGCGTTTGGCCAAGTACATGGCCACATCGGCGAATTGCAACAATCCGAGCACGTCGGAGGCGTGGTCGGGGAAGATCGCCACGCCGACGCTGGCCTCCACGTCCAGGGTCAACTCGTCCAGATCGAACGGCTCACCGAGCCGGTCGACGATGCGATGGGCCAGCCCGAGGACCACCTCCTGCGCGGTGAGCCGGTCGGTACCCATGTCCAACCCCGGCAACAAAAGCGCGAATTCGTCACCGCCGAGCCGGGCCACGGTGTCACCGGGGCGGACCAGGGTGGCCAGTCGCGCCCCGACCTGCTGAAGCAGCCGATCGCCCGCGACGTGCCCCAGCGTGTCGTTGACCTCGTGGAACCGGTGCAGGTCGAGCAACAACAGGGCGACCCGGCCACCACGGCCGCCGACCCGCCCCAGCGCCTCCTCGCCGCGCTCCAGGAGCAGGCGCCGATTCGGCAGCCCGGTGAGCGCGTCGTGCCGCGACTCCTGCTCGCGGTCGAAGCGGACCATCGTGCTGCGGTAGAGGGTGTGCAGCGGGACCACGAACAGCGGTAGCAGCCACGGCTGTTCGGCGCAGATGACGGCGATCAGCGGGGACAGTCCGATCAGCGCGCCGTGCGAGACGGCGCGGGCCCGGATCTCCGCGCGGGCCAGGGTGAGCACGCTGACCCCGCGCCAATTCGCCCTGGTCAACCAGCCCGACGTCTGCGAGACGGCCGCCATCGCCAGGCCGGCCAGCGCGACCACGGGGAAGTCGCCCACGTGCAGCGCCCGGGCGGAGTCCGGCTCCGGATCCATCCCGAACACCGCGAGCACCGCGTCGGCGGCCAGGAAGCCCAACACGTAATGGCCCACGGTGTAGCCGATCCGCCACCACGAATCACCCCGGAGCAGCCCGGACACCAGGACCGGAACGGCCTGCCACAGCGCGGCGACCTGCCACCCGTGCACCAGCAGCAGACCGAAGGTGATGGCGATCGACGGCATCGCGCCGGGGATGTACAACCCCCGGCGCGTCACCGCCGTGTAGACCCCGTCGATCGACACCAAGGCGAGCATGATCCACACGCCCGGGGTCGCCGGGACCGGACTGCGACCGTCGATCAGCTGCGTCGTGGGCGGGACGACCAGCGCGAGCACACCGGCCAGCGCGACGATCCCGGTATGGATGAAGAACGCGCGCGGTCGTGCCAGTCGCGACAGGTCCGTCCTGCCGATCCGACCCATGCGCCTGCTCCCTGCGGCCTCGTCGGGCGGCATCCCGGGCGCCGGGACGGGTACGCCTGTGGGGCACCGAGCCCCCCGGGTGGGGCAAGCTCGTGCCCAGGGTAGGTCGTTCCGGCACGACTGGGGAGGGTTATCAGCCGGCGCGCTCGGCCACCCACGCGCGGGCCGCATCGGCGCCGTCGGCGAGCAGAACCGCGAAGCCCTCGTCGTCCAGGATCGGCAGACCCAGTTGCACGGCCTTGTCGTATTTGGAGCCCGGATTGTCGCCCACGACGACGAAGTCGGTCTTCTTCGAGACCGATCCCGTCACCTTGGCGCCGCGCTGCTCCAGGGCCTCCTTGGAGCTGTCCCGGGTGTAGCCGGCGAGCGTCCCGGTGACGACCGTCACAATCCCGTCAAGCGGGCCGGGGGGCTTCTCCTCGTCGGCACCCTCTTCGGCGAGCCGGACACCGGCGGCGCGCCACTTGTCCACGATCTCCCGGTGCCAGTCCTCGGCGAACCATTCGACCACGGCACCGGCGATGATCGGGCCGACGCCGTCGACCGCCGCGATCTCCTCCTCGGACGCGGCGCCGAGCCGGTCGAGGTCGTGGAAGCCGCCGGTGATCGCGCGGGCGGTGGTGTCGCTGACGTGGCGGATGCACAGCGCGGTGAGGACACGCCACAGCGGTTGGGTCTTGGCCTTCTCCAGCTGTTCGATCAGCTTGAGCGTGTTGGCCTTCGGCTCGGAGGGCTTCTTGACGTTGCCCTCCTTGTCATAGGTGGCCTTCGACCAGAAGTAGGGGACGAGTTCCTTCTCGTCCTCGGCCGCGCCCTTGCGGTTGACCTTGCGCCACATCTGGACGTCGCGCAGCTGCTCGGCGGTCAGGTCGAACAGGTCGGCCTCGGTGGCCAACACCGACGGCCCCGCGGCGGGCCGGGTCAGCGCCGCCGCCGTCTCGTAGCCGAGCGCCTCGATGTCGAATGCCTTGCGGCCGGCGAGGTAGAAGATTCGCTCACGCAACTGGGCCGGACACGACCGCGCGTTCGGGCAGCGCAGATCGATGTCGCCCTCCTTCATCGCGCGCAGCTCGGTCCCGCACTCGGGGCACGTGGCGGGCATCACGAACTCGCGCTCGCTGCCGTCGCGCAGATCGGCCACCGGGCCCAGGATCTCCGGGATCACGTCACCGGCCTTGCGCAGCACGATCGTGTCGCCGATCAGTACGCCCTTGGCCTTGACCACCTGCTGGTTGTGCAGTGTCGCCCGGGCCACCACGGAGCCCGCCACGGTGACCGGCTCCATCACCGCGTACGGCGTCACCCGACCGGTGCGCCCGACGCCCACCTCGATGTCGAGCAGCTTGGTGTTGACCTCCTGCGGCGGGTACTTGAACGCGATCGCCCAGCGCGGCGCTTTCGACGTGGCACCCAGCCGACCCTGGATCGGGATCTCGTCGACCTTGATCACGATGCCGTCGATCTCGTGCTCGACCGAGTTGCGGTGATCGCCGAAGTAGCGGACGAACTCCTTCACTTCCTCGATCGTGTCGACCACCTTGTTGTGCCGCGCGGTCGGCAGCCCCCACGCGTGCAGGCGCTCGTACGCGTGCGACTGGCAGTCGATCTCGAAGCCCCGCCGGGCACCGATGCCGTGCACGATCATGTGCAGCGGACGCGACGCGGTCACGCGCGGATCCTTCTGCCGCAACGATCCGGCGGCGGCGTTGCGGGGGTTGGCGAACGGCTTCTCGCCGGCCGCCACCAGGCGCTCGTTGAGTTCGTCGAACTTCTCGATCGGGAAGAAGACCTCGCCCCGGATCTCCACCAGCTCGGGTACGTCGTGCCCGCCGTCGTCACGCAGCCGGGACGGGATCTCGGCGATGGTGCGGATGTTCGGCGTGACGTCCTCGCCGGTGCGCCCGTCTCCGCGCGTCAATGCCCGAACCAGGTGACCGTTCTCGTACAGGAGATTGATCGCGAGCCCGTCGATCTTCAGCTCGCACAGATAATGGAACGTCCCCGTGCCCAGTTCGCGGACCAGGCGGTCGTCCCACTCGTCCAGCTCTTCCTCGTTCATCGCGTTGTCGAGGCTGAGCAGGCGCTCCAGGTGGTCGACCGAGGCGAAGTCGGTCGAGTAGGTCCCGCCCACCTTCTGGGTCGGCGAGTCCGGCGTGCGCAGCGCCGGATACTCCTCCTCGATCGCCTCCAGCTCCCGCATCAGCGCGTCGAACTCGCCGTCGCTGACGACCGGCGCGTCCTTCACGTAGTAGCGGAAGCGGTGCTCCTCCAGCTCACGGGCGAGAGTAGCGGCGCGTTCGCGCACCTCGGCCGGGATCTCGTCCACTCCGGTCGTCGCACCAGCCACGTCGTCGCCCTCCAGCGCCACCAGTTCGAATGAGGTTCGCGAAGTCGCGTTGCGCTATCTCCGCATGGCGCTCTCGGGGTCGTCCCGAAGCACCCGGCCGGCAGCCACGCTGTGTGACAGGGCCGCTCGGGCGTAGGCCGGAGAGGCACCGGCGAGGCCACACGTGGGGGTCACCACGACGGCTTCGACCAGGGACTCCGGCGGGAAACCGAGCCTGTTCCACAACGTTCCGACAGACCTGACGGTACCGGGCGGGTCGGACAGCGGGCGCGCTCCCACACCGGGCGTGGCCTCGGCGGACGCCGGCTCGGCGGGCAGGCTCGGCACCACGCCGGCGAACAGCCGCAGGCCCGCCTCGATCGCCTCGCCGATCGACTCGTCCTGGGCCTCGCCCAGGAGCGACATGTCCAGCGATACGCCCACCACGCCGGCCTGGCGCAGCAGAGTGATCGGGATGCCCGGCGCGCAGGAGTGCACGATGGTCGGCGTCCCGGCCGCCGCGATCACGTCCCGCAGCGTGTCCCGGACCACCGCCTTGTCCACGGCCCGCAACCGGCCGAACCCGCTCGCGGTCGGCACCTCGCCGGCGATCACCCCGGGCAGCGCCGGCTCGTCCAGTTGGAGCAGCAGGCTCGCCCCGGGGACCCGGCGGGCCACCTCCGCCAGGTGCAGCCGAATGCCCTCGCCGAGCGAGACGGCCAGGTCGCGGCAGGCGCCCGGGTCGGCCAACGCCTTGTCGCCGTACCCGAGTTCGATCGTGGCGGCCAGCGTCCACGGGCCCGCGACCTGGACCTTGAGCGGGCCGGTGTAGCCCTGGGTGAACTCCTCCAGCGCGTCCAGGTCCTGGCCCAGGAACGAGCGGGCCCGGCGGTGGTCGCGCCCCGGGCGATCCACGAAACGCCATCCGGAGGGCTGTACGTCCGTGTACAGGTCGACCAGCAGTCCGGCCGAGCGCCCGGTCAGATCCGCGCCCGGTCCGCGCGCCGGCAGCTCCGGCAGGTGCGGCAGGTCGGGCAGCAGTTCGAGCGTCATCTCGACCGTCTCGCGGATGTTGCTCCCGGGCATCGAACCGATCCCGGTGGCGCCGGGTGACCAGGGAAAAGTGCGTTCTGGGGTGTCCACGCCCGGAAGCTTAGTTCGAGGCGACGCGGGCCCCGGCGGACGCCGCGACCGGCGCGGCCGACCCGGGCGCCGCCGGCTCGTCGGGCGCGCCGCGCAGCGGGACCTCGCGGACCAGCCAGGACACCGCGAACGCGAGCGCGGACAGGATCGCGAGCCCGATCGCCACGCCGTGCAGGCCGCCGGTGACCGCGGCGTGGAAGGTGTCCCGGGCGGCGGCGGGCAGCTCGCGCGGGGCCGCGGGGTTGTCGGGGGTGTTCCCGTCCAGATGGCGGGCGTACACCGAGCCGAGCAGCGCGACGCCGAGCGAGCCGCCGATGGTCCGGGTCAGTGTGGCGGTACCGCTCGCCGCGCCCAGGTCGCGGCGGTCGGCGCTGTTCATGGTGATCAGCATGGTGCTCTGCATGACGAAGCCGATGCCGATCCCGACCACGGCGGTGAGCGCGGAGGCGACGGCGGTGGGGGTGTCCACGCGCAGCCCGAGCAGGGCGAGCGCGCCGACGACCATCACCGCGCCGCCGAGGATCGGGTACACCCGGTAGCGCCCGTTGCGGCCGATCAGGCGCCCGGTGGCGATCTGTACGCCGAGCATGCCGAACATCAGCGGCAGGAGCAGCAGGCCGCCGGCGGTCGGCGAGGTTTCCCGGACGAACTGCATGTATTGCGGGAGGTAGTTCATCGCGGCCATCATCACCGCGCCGACCAGGAAGCTCAGCACCTGCGCGAGGGTGAAGTTGCGGTCGGCGAACAGCCGAGGCGGGATGATCGGCTCCGCCGCGCGCCGCTCGACCGGGACGAAGCAGGCGAGGGCGACGACGGTGAGGGCGGCGAGGCCGAGGATCCGCGGCGAGGTCCAGGCGTGGGAGGTGCCGGCCCAGCCCGCGAGCAGGGTGAGCGCGACGATCCCGGTGGTGAGCAGGGCGGCGCCGGCGATGTCGATGCGGGCCCTGATCCGTACATGCTCGATGCGGATGCCGAGGCCGACGACGGCGAGCGCCAGAAGGCCGACCGGGACGTTGACGTAGAACGCCCAGCGCCAATCAAGGTGATCGGTCAGGAAGCCGCCGAGCAGCGGCCCGCCGACCATGGCGATGGGCATGATCGCGCCGAAGAGCGACTGCACGCGGCCACTCTGGCGCGGCGGCACGAGCACGCCGATCAGGGCGAACGCGCCGACCATCAGCCCGCCGGCGCCCAGGCCCTGGACCGCCCGGAAGACGATCAGCTCGTTCATGTTCCGGGCCAGGCCGGACGCCATCGAGCCGACCAGGAAGACGCCGATGGCGGCCGTGAACGCGCCCTTGCGGCCGTACAGGTCACCGAGCTTGCCCCAGATGGGCGTGGTCGCGGCGGCGGCGAGCAGGTAGGCGGTGACCACCCAGGAGAGCCGATCCAGGCCGCCGAGGTCGCCGACGATGGTGGGCAGGGCGGTGCCGACGATGGTGCCGTCGAGCATGCCCAGGAACATGCCGAGGATCGGGCCGAGGACGGCGAGGGGGATCTTGTCGGGCGGCGCGGTGTCGGACTGCATGGGTACCCCCGGGGCGTGGTGCGGGTGCGGCGTGGATCGGCCGGTGTGACGGTTGAGTCAGGCCGCGTACGGGTGGGCCGCTTTCGCGTCGCGCAGGGCGTGGGCCCACCAGGCGAGGCGGTCGAGCATGGTGTCGGCGGCGGCGTTCGCGGCCGGGTCGATCGCGCCGCCGTCGGCGTCGAACTTGTCCCAGTGCCCGTGGAAGCTGACCGTGTCCCGGACGGTGACCGCGTGCAACTCGGCCAGCACGACCCGCAGTTGCTCGACCGCACGCAGGCCACCGGAGAGACCGCCGTAGGACACGAAGCCGACCGGCTTGGCCTGCCACTCCGGGCCGTGCCAGTCGATGGCGTTCTTCAACGCGGCCGGAAAGCTGTGGTTGTACTCCGGCGTGACGATCACGAACGCGTCGGCGGCGGCAAGCCGAGGGGACACCTCGGCGAGCAAGGCGACGGCGTCGGCGGTGGGCGGCTGCCCGAAGGCCGGGAACACGGTGGGCAGCGGCGTCTCGACGAGGTCGACGAGGTCGACGTCGAAGCGGAGGTCGTCGCGGGCGGCGGCCCGATCGCGGATCCACTCGGCGACGACGGGGGCGAAGCGACCCTCGCGGGTGCTGCCGACCAGGACGGCGAGGCGGAGGGGGGTGGGCATGGGGGCTCCCGGGTATTCGATCACTTGGCTGTGTACGCCGTATCGGTCGAGATACAACGTACACAGCACGGTGTACGTCGTCTACTCCTGATACGTTGTACACATCGATGTACGCGTACCCGTACCCCTACACACCAGAGCGCTTCACGTCCCGGGAGGAGCCGTCGCCATGGCCGGCCGGAAGAAGCAGTCGCCCCCGGCCCGGGCGGGGGCGGGCGCCTCCGACGTCGCAGCGCCGCGCATCTCGCTGTGGGAGCGATTGGCCACCCCGGCCCCGGCCGCCCGCACCATGCTCACGCCGGAGCGCATCGCGGAGGTCGCGGTCGGGATCGCCGACGCGGAGGGCATCGAGGCGGTGACGATGCGGCGGCTGGCGACCGAGTTGGGCGTCGCGCCGATGGCGGCCTATCGGTATGTGTCGGGCAAGGACGACCTGTTGGAGCTGATGGTCGACCGCGCGTACGGCGAACTGGTCGCGCCCGAGGCGGGTGCGGGGTGGCGCGAGACGCTGCGGAGCCTGGCCGTGGCCACCCGCGAACTGGTCCTGCGCCACCCGTGGTTGGTACAGCTGCCCTCGGCCCGGGCGGCGGTCGCGCCGACCCCGAACCGGGTGGCGGTGGCCGAGTGGGGCCTGCGGGCGCTGTCCGAGGCCGGCCTGTCCGCCGACGAGACGATGGCCGCCGTCGACGCGGTGGGCTCATACGTCCAGGGCCGCACGGCCGCCGAGGTCGCGACGCGGTGCCTGATGGCGGCCCAGGGTGCCCCGGGCGACGCCGACGCTTTGCGCACGTCCATGGCCCCGGAGATGACCTGGCTCATCCGCACCGGCCGCTACCCGGCGTTCCACGACTACATCAGCACGGCGCAGCACAAGGACGACCCGCAGTGGCAATTCGAAACCGGCCTCGACTGCATCCTGGACGGCCTCGCCACCCGCCTGCACATCTGACCCGGCATGCGATCGAGGCGAAGATGTACATCTGATACATTTGTGACATGAGTGAGCCTGTGATTGCATCCATGGCCGAGGTTCGTAACCATCTCGCGGATGTTCTCGACCGCGCTCGACGCGACGAGACTCCGACGATCATTACGCGGCGTGGCAAGCAAGAAGCTGTCGTGCTCGACATCGACGAGTTCCGACGCTTGCGTCTGTTGGCCGAGCGGGCCGAAGACTCCTGGCTCAACAAGCTGGCGGACGAGGCTGAAGCCGAAGGAACCGATGGGTCCGTCTCACTCGAAGAGATGGCTGCCCTGCTCCAAAACCACCACGCCTGACCTGATGGGTTACCTCACGCGCTTTACCCCGTCCGCCCAGCGGGACTTGCACAAGGTTCCCCGCATCGATGCAGTCCGGATCCTCCATCGCTTGACGGAACTACAGCGGGCGATGGACAGAGGAGACACTGCAACTTTCGATATCAAGGCCCTCCAGGGGCACAGCGCCCGATGGCGTCTCCGAGTCGGTGACTATCGGATCGTTTACACGGTCGAACAGGGTCACCTGATCGTGTGGGTACTGGCCGCTGGTAACCGCCGTGACATCTATCGCAGTCTTTAGGGCGCGGGCGACGCAACGCGCTCCAATGGCGAGGCCGTTGCCCAAGTGGCGTGCCTACGCGGGCCAACCGCCGTACGGCACGGTGATCAGCTCCATGTAGTGGCCCGCCGGATCGATGAAGTACACCCCTTGGCCGCCATCGTTGCGGTTGATCGTGTCGGGGTGTTGCTGATGCGGATCGGCGTAGTGCTCGATCCCGCGCTCCTTGATTTTCGCGTACGCGGCGTCGAACTCCGGTTCGGAGACGAGGAAGGCGTAGTGCTGAGGGGTGATCTTGTCCGGCGGAATGGTGGCGAAGTCCAGCGTGACGCCGTTGCCGAGCGCGACCGCGACGAACGGTCCCCACTCGCCGGAGATTTCAAGTCCCAACAGATCCGCGAAGAACTCGGCGGACTCCCGGTTGTCCCGGGCGTGGACGATGGTGTGATTCAACTCGACAGACAAGGAATGCCTCCGAAGGCAACTCCCGGCACCTCCATGCCTCACCCAGCCGGCGACCGACACGCGATGCTCCCCCCAGCCTAGCCGTTGGCCTCGTTGCATGAGCGGGCCGGGGGTGGCAGGACTTTGGAGGCTCGGGTGATCCGGGGGCCTTGCCGGGTGGGTGGGACGTTTCCGGCGCGCGTCGCG
>NZ_JBSHGZ010000035.1:0-86336 GCF_053618075.1 Embleya sp. NPDC055664 | reverse complement strand
GCGCTTCTGGTTGCGGGTGGCTGGTGCGGGGCGGGTCTGAGTCGGTGGTGGGCCGCCGCCGGCGTGCGGGGCTCCGGGACTTGGGGCTTGCGGCGAGGTGGGTGTGTTGGTCAGCGGAAAAGCGGCCGGCAGCGGCGGGCGGGGTGGGTACTCGGGTTGGGTTCGCCGGGCGTGCGTTCTTGAGTGGGCCGGGTGTTTCCGGCGCGCGTCGCGCTTCTGGTTGCGGGTGGCTGGTGCGGGGCGGGTCTGAGTCGGTGGTGGGCCGCCGCCGGCGTGCGGGGCTCCGGGACTTGGGGCTTGCGGCGGGGCGGGTGTGTTGGTCGGCGAAAAAGCGACCGGCAGCGGCGGACAGGGAGGGTGCTCGGGTCGAGTCCGCCGAGGAGCCTTCCGGGGTGGGTTGGTGCGTTTCGGGGGCGTTGAGGGAGAGGTTGGCGTCCGGAACCGGATCTCGGCGGGTGATTGTGGACTTCGAGTTGCTGTGACCTGCGGTTTTGCGGGGTCGGGGTGGAAAGTCGGGTGGCGAGTGCCGGTTTCGTGCGCTCCGACCCCCTCAACGCGAGCGTGGAGACCGAATGTGCCTGGTCGGAGCCGGCTTCGAGCGCTGCGGCGTTGCGGGGGTCGTCGAGAGGACCGGAAGTGCCCAGTGAGGGTCGAAACCGGATCCCGAGGCACCTCAAACGCTCCCCTCTTCGCGCTGACCTGCGGTTTTCCCTCACGCCGAGGCCACGGCCCCCCACGCCGTCCGGTTTCGTGAACTCTCGTCACCCACACGCCGACCGCACGCCGGAAACGCCCGGCCCACTCGGGAAGGCTCCTCGGCGGACTCGACCCGAGTACCCTCCTGCCCGCCGCTGCCGGCCGGTTTTTCCCGAGCAACGGGGCTGTCTCGTCGGGCCCCGACTCTTGGAGCCCCGCACGCCGGCGGCGGCCCACCACCGACTCAGACCCGCCCCGCACCAGCCACCCGCAACCACCAGCGCAACGCACGCCGAAACCACCCGGCCCACTCAAGAACGCACGCCCGGCGAATCCGACCCGAGCACCCACCCCGCCCACCGCTGCAGGCCGCTTTTAAGCCGACCAACACACCCGCTCAGCCGAGACGTCGAAGTCTCGGAGCCCCCACGCCGGCGGCGGCCCACCACCGACTCCGACCGGTCCCGCACCGGCCACCCGCAACCACCAGCGCAACCCCCGCCGGAAGCAGCCGACCCACTCGGGAGCGCACGCCCGGCGAACCCGACCCGAGCATCCACCCTGTCCGCCGCTGCCGGCCGCTTTTAAGCCGACCAACACACCCGCCCAGTCGTGCCGCGCGAGCGGCACAAGCGTTCGGCGCGGGATCCGTGGCCCACCCCGGATCCGCCGTGTCGGTGCTCGCCGGATTGCCCGATGCGGTGAACCTCCCGGTGTAGCCGGGTCCTTCGCGCGGTCGCCCACGGATCGGCGTCTGGGCTCAAGTCTTGGGAGTGGGGCGCCGATTACGCGGGCGGAGGGTGTGGGGCGTGATGGCGACGGCTGTGCGGTCACCGGTGGGACCCGGCGGTGATCACGAGCGGTGATGGCCATCCCGCGGGGCGATCCCCCGCGGGCCCCGCCCCGCCGGGGTCGAGGGCCCCGCGACCCTCGTGATCCCCACGATCCCGTGAACGAATCGAGAGGCATGTGCATGACTACGCGTTACGTATGGGATGACCTGCCCGGCGCCGTTCGGCGGGGCGTCGAGTCGGTCGTGGGGACGGTGGTCGGGGCCGAGAGTCCGGATACGTGCTACACGTCGCCGTTCGTGGCGACGCTGGCCACCGCGGAAGGCGGCCGTGCGTTCGCCAAGGGTGCGCCGATCGGGGACACCGACGTGGCCGAGGGGTTGCGGCGGGAGGCGGTGGTGTCGCCGATCGTGGGGCGGTTCGCGGCGACGCTGCTCGGGGAGATCGCCGTCGACGGGTGGTGCGTGCTCGTGTTCGAGTATGTCGACGGGACGCATCTCGACCTCTCGCCCGGCTCCGGCGAACTGGGTGTGCTGGCCGAGACGTTGGAGGACGTACAGACCATCGACCCGCCGCCCGGTGTCGAACTGCCGCTCCTCGCCGAACGATGGGAGAAGTACCTCACCGGCGACGAGCGTTCCCTGCTGGCCGGCGACACGCTCGTGCATACGGACCTGGACCCGGAGAACCTGATGATCAGGTACGCCGGTTACGGCCGCCGGCTGTACCTGCTCGACTGGGGCCGCGCGGCGATCGGGCCGGCGTGGGCCGAGTATGCCGGGCTCTACGACCGGCTGCTCCTTCGTGGCCACACTCCCGAGTCGGCCCGGGCCTGGCTGAATCGCTTCCCCGTGTGGCGGCGCGCCGGTCGCGCCGCGCTGTGCGCCTTCGTCGCGGCCCGGCAGCGACAGGAGATCGACCTCATGGGGGACAAGGCCGCCGCCCCCGGCGTCGCGCGCTGGGCGACGCTGCTCGACGAGTGACCGGCGAAGCCGCCCTCACCGGCGGGACCTCTCCCGCTCACCGCACCCTTCACCGCACCCTCAGCGCATCCACCGCCAACCTCCCCACCGTCCCGATCACCGCGTCCGCGGCCGGCAACGCGGCCGCCGTGTCCGCCGAGCGGGTGCAGACCGTGATCGCGTAGCGGCCACCGTCCGGGTATTCGACGACGCCGGCCTCGTGTCGCATCGTCGGCAGCGTCCCGGTCTTCCCGGAGACCCGGACGTCGTCGAACGGGAAACCGGACGCCAGCCGGTGCGACCATGCCTGAAGGCCGAGCACCCGGCGCAGCCCCGCCCCGAATTCGCCCCCGCACGCCTCGTCCCGCCAGATCGCGGCAAGCAGCCGGGTCAGGTCGCGCGGCGTGCCCCGGTTCGAGCGGTTCGGATCGAGGGCCCGCAGCCGGGCAACCACGGCCGGGTCGACCAGCGCCGCCGGGCCGTTCGGGCCGGCGTCCTCCCGCATGCCCGCGTACAGCTCGCGCAGCGGTTCGATCGCCACCGTCCGGGTCAGGCCCAGTTCGACCATGGTCGCGTTCACCGTGTCCAGGCCCAGCTCGTCCCACAGCGCGTCGGCCGCCGCGTTGTCGCTCACCGCCACCGTCAGCGAGGCCAGGTCGCGCAGCGACATCGTGACCGGATCCAGCATCGCGGCCACGCCGGTACCGCCCGGCGAACGCCCGGCGCCCGCAGGCAGTTCGATCCGCCGGGTCAGCTCCACCCGGCCCGCCGCCGCCTCCCGGAACAGCGTGGTGACCAGGCACAGTTTGTGCAGACTCGCCGTGCTGTACAGCGTGTCCGCACCCACCTCGACCTCGCGACCCGTGTCGATGTCGACCGCGTGCAGCGCACCGGTGACGCCGGCGTCGGCGAAGGCGGCGGTGATGCGCCCCCGGACGGTGCGCAGGACGCGCGGCGACGAGGCGCCGGGGCTCGGGTGACCTGCGCCGGGGCCGCCGTCGGGTGCGGTGCGGGGATCGGTCACAGTGGGAACTCCGAGGCAGGGCGTGGGAAGAGCGGTCGGCCGGGACGTTCGGCGAGCACCCCGGCGTGGCGCCGCAGCGCGTCCTGCGCGGTCTCGGTGAACGCCCGCACGGCCGGCCCGTCGGCGCCGCGCGGCCAGGCCGTCGAGGTACGCCACGCGAGCGGCGTCCCGGCCAACGGCCGCCACACCGTGCCCGGTTCGGGCGCCGTCGCGGGCATCAGCGCCACCGCCGCGCCGGACAACACCAGCGCCCGCGCGAAGTCGCCGGCCGGAACGTCGTGCACCGCCGCCGGCGTACAGCCGTGCCGGGCGCATGCGGTCAGCGTCTCGTCGTACAGCGCCGGGGCGAACTCCCGCGGGAACAGCACCAGCTCACACCCCGTCAGGTCGGCGAGCCCGATCTCGGTCGAATCCGCGAGCGGGTTCCCGGCGGCCAGGAGCACCCCGAGCGGCTGGTACGACATCGGCCCCAGCTCCAGGTCGGCCACCGCGCATGGGTGGCGCAGTACGCCCACGTCGAGGGTGCCGGCCGCCAACTCGCGCAGTTGCCCGGCGGTGGTCAGCTCGCGCAGCTCCAACGTGCCGCCCGGCGAGCGGTCCCGAAACCCGGTCAGGATCGCCGCGACGGCCGCGCCGCCCAGGTCCGGCGGCACGGCCGCCCGGATCGCGCCCGTGGCCCCGCTGCGCAACCCGGCCACGGCCGCGCCGAGCCGATCGGCGGCGGCCAACAACGCGCCCGCCTCGGCCAGGACGACCCGGCCCGCCGGGGTCAGCGCGACCCCCCGGCTGTTGCGATCGAACAGGCGCACGCCCAGTTCGCGTTCGAGCCGCTGGATGCGCTGCGACAGGGACGGCTGGGCCACCCGCAGTCGCTCGGCGGCCCGGCCGACGTGTCCTTCCTCGGCAACGGTCCGGAAGTACCGGAGATGCCGAAGGAGGTCCATGACCAGCAATGATAGCCATCGGGCTATCAGCCCCGGTGCGATCACACTCTTGGACCTCCCGGTCGAATCCCTGTTCTCCTGTCGAGGCACGCGCAGATCGGGGAGGACGCAGATGACGCACGGAGTGAACGCGATACCCGGGTCGCCGGGATCGCCAGGGTCACCCGGACCGGAGCCCCGAGCCAGGCGCCGCCCCAGGCGGCCCCGCCGCGCCTGGGCCCTCGTGGTCGCGGGCGCGCTGGTCCTCGGTGGCACCGGCTGGGCCGCCGTCGATCGCCGGCTCGGGGGCGGGGACGACGACCGGCTCGGCCCGGCCGGGGCGCGGGGCACGGCGAGCGGCGAGGCGGACCGGGCCGCGCGTACCTTCCTCGACCACTGGGCCGCCGGCCGCTGGGCGGAGGCGGCGCGGCTGACCGACGATCCGCCGACCGCCGAGACCACGCTGCGCAGCTTCACGGTCGGCCTGGAGATCACCGAGCCCACGTTCACTCCCGGCCCGGCCCGGGCGGCGGCCGGAGCGGTCACGGTGCCGTTCGGTGCGGCGATGCCGGTGGCCGGACTCGGTGCCTGGAACTACGACTCGACGCTCACGTTGGCCAAGGGCGACGGGGGCTGGATCGTGAAGTGGCAGCCGGCCCTGGTCCACCCCAAGCTCGGCGCCGAGGCCAAGTTCCGGCTGGCCAAGGGTGCGGCGGGCGCGCCGGCGGCGAAGGTGCTGGACCGCAACGGCGGTGTCCTGTCCCCGGCCGACCACCCGTCGCTGACCCCGATTTTCGCCGCCGGCGGCGGGGCCGGGTCCGGCGGCGGATCGGTACAGCTGATCAGCCGGGCCACCGGCGAAGTCGTCTCGACCGAGGCCGAGTTCGGCGCGACCAAGCCGGCCCCGGGCGGCGGCCCGGTGGCCACCACGATCGACCCGAGGCTCCAGCGCGCGGCGGACGCGGCGGTGGCGAAGCACGCCAACGGGCGGCTGGTCGGCCTGGTCGCGGTGAGCATCGACAAGGGCGAGGTACTGGCGCTCGCGAACGCGCCGACCACGGGCATGAATCGGGCCTTCATGGGTCGGTACGCACCCGGCTCGACGATGAAGGTGATCACCACCGCGGCGCTGCTGAGCAAGGGCGCGGTGCAGCCGAGCGATGTGGTGGACTGCCCGAAGTACCTGACCGTGGGCAAGCAGTTCCACAACGTGGAGACGTCGGAGATCCGCGGGGCCACGTTCCGCGAGGACTTCAAGCACTCGTGCAACACGGCGTTCGTCTCGCTGCGCGGCAAACTCGGCAACGACGAGCTGAGCCGATTCGCGAACGACCACTTCGGGATCGGCCAGGAGTGGAAGACGGGGATCGCCTCGTTCGACGGCAAGGTGCCGCTGCCGGTGGACGAGACCGACAAGTCGGCGGCGATGTTCGGCCAGGGCACGGTACAGGCGAACCCGCTGGTCATGGCGTCGGCGACGGCGACGGCGGTGTCCGGCAAGTTCCGCCAGCCGGTGGTGATCAAGGGCCAACGGCCCACCGCGAAGGGCCGCGACCTGCCCGCGTCGGTGGTCGCCGACCTGCGCGGCCTGATGCGCGCCACGGTCACCGACGGCTCCGCCAAGATCCTGGCCGACCTCCCCGGCGACGTCGGCGCCAAGACCGGCACCGCCGAGGTGACCGAGACCGGCCCCAACAACGGCTGGCTGGTCGCCTACCGAGGCAACGTAGCCATCGCCTGCCTGGTCGAAGGCGGCATCACCGGCAGCGGCTCCGCCGGCCCGATAGTCCACGACATCCTGTCGACAACGACCTGACCCCGGCGGTGACCGCGATCATCGCCGCAGCCCGCGAAGGAAGCCGAACTCCCGACCCACGAGTCGATAGCCGGCCCGAATCGCAAACCGAGCCGAATCAACCCCCGACCTCGATCGTGGACCGGACCCAACTCCCGGGCACGGATCCCGAACGCCGACCTCGAACACCAACCTCAATCCCGACCTCAAACGCCAACCTCAAACGCCGACCGAGCGACATCCAGCCCGGCCGGCGTTTGAGGCCAAGTAGCCCGTCCGGCGCTTGAGGACAAGCGGGCCGCAGGCCGGCCGCCACGGCGCGAACAGCCGCGCCGCAGCCCGACCACGCCCCAGACCAGCCGGCCGCAGCCCATCCGCACCGCGAACAACCAAGCCCCGCCCAAGGAGACCTAAACCCCAAAGGCCAACCCCACAGACCGCCCTATCTCCCGCCGCTGCAGGTAGAAACACGCCTTGTGCGGCTCCGCCCCATGCTCCCCGGTGTACCCACCCCGAAGCACCGGCCCGCCCTCCGTAGGCACCGGGAACATCCGGGCCAACGTGGGATCGGCCGCCACGAGATCGTCCCGGTCGGCGAGGTTCACCCAGTTCTCCACGAACGCCGGCGGCTGTGCCGGCTGCGGCCGCACCCACGAGTCGACCACCGTGTCCGGGCCGAGCGGCGACCCGAGCGTGATCAGCAGCGGCAGCGGTCTGCGCAAGCGGTGCGCGAGTTCGTACGCGACCACTGCCCCGAGCGAATGCCCGATCACCACCTTGGTGTCGAAGCCGATCTCGGCACCGACCCGGTCCAGCACCCGATTCCGGGTCTGATCGTCCGTCAGATAGCGGGTGAGCTGGGTGAGCGCCTTGTTCACGAATCCGCCGGCCGAGCCCGGGCCGTCGGCCGCGAACCAGCGCAGCCCCGCGAGTCCACACGTGGGGGAGAGCACGACGGTGCGTCCCGTCTCCCCGGGCCCGCCCTCCAGGCGGGCGATCTCCCGTGCCGCGCGCTGCCGTTCCGGCGGTACCGAGCCGCGAACCGCGGCACGATCCAGCCATTCGCGGCCTATCCGCGCGGTCACCTCGTGCTGGGTGTCCTCGTCGATCATTTCGCTCTGCGACGGGTGCCGGCGGAGCAGATCACCATAGAACGCCATCCGCGCGTCGATCCCGCGACGGGTGTGGCGGTACTTCCACAGACGGTCCGCGACCTCGGGAAAACCTGCGGCCTTCACTCCCCGGGCCAGTCGTGGGACCCACTCCTCCTCGAGCGTGTGGGCCGACCTGTATTCCTGCGCGATCCCGTGTACCAGCACGATGGCGGCCATCGTGTCCCCTCCCAAGCCCCGAGTCCTTGACGAGCGCGCTCTCGGACGCCGGGCCCAAGAGTTGTGCGAAGGGCCGATCGACGCGGGGGGACGCAGACCGGAGAGTGGCTTCGCAAGGTTCTCTTACCCAGTCGGTAACGGAAGTTGGCATTTGAGTGAAGTTACTTCCGGGTTGTTCGACGAGATGTGCCATCCGGCCGGAAATATTCGCACCTGCCCGGGGCCGCCACACCCCTGCCACACCCCCGCCACGCCCCCCGCGGCGCCCTCGGCGCGCGTTCGCGCACCCGCCCAGCCCCGCCGAGCCGGCCGTACTCCGCGTGAACCACCCCGCCGTCGGGCGGTGGACCACCCCGCCGCCGGACCGCGCCGCCGGCCCGTCCGGCCGTCACGGAATCCGTTTCCGCTTCGCCATAGACTTGGCCCCCACACCCGACGAAACCGAAGGAACCCGCCTGCATGCCTGGCATCACGCGCGAGGAGGTCGCCCACCTCGCCCGGCTGTCGCGCCTGGAGCTCGGGGCCGAGGAGCTCGACCACCTCGCGGCCCAGCTCGACGACATCATCGGCGCGGTAGCCCGCGTCGCCGAGGTCGCAGCCGACGACATCCCGCCGACCTCGCATCCGCTGCCGCTGACCAACGTCATGCGGCCGGACGTCGTCCGCCCCGGGCTCACCCCCGAGGAGGCGCTGTCCGGTGCGCCGGCCGCCGAAGAGCAGCGTTTCCGGGTGCCCCGGATCCTGGGAGAGGAGTGACGGCCATGACCGAGACCATCCGCTGGACCGCGGCCGAGACCGCCTCCGCCATCGCCGACGGCAAGGTCACCGCCGTCGAGGTCGCCCAGGCGCACCTGGACCGCATCGAGGCCGTCGACGCCAAGGTGCACGCCTACCTGCACGTGGACGCCGACGGTGCGCTCGCCGCGGCCAAGGCCGTCGACGACGCCCGCGCGCGCGGCGACCGCCTCGGCCCGCTGGCCGGCGTACCGCTCGCGCTCAAGGACGTGTTCACCACCAAGGGCGTGCCGACCACCTGCGGGTCGAGGATGCTGGAGGGCTGGCGGCCGCCGTACGACGCGACCGTGACCCGCCGGCTCAAGGACGCGGGCGTGGTCGTCCTCGGCAAGACCAACATGGACGAGTTCGCCATGGGGTCCTCGACCGAGAACTCCGCCTACGGCCCGACCGGCAACCCGTGGGACACCACGAAGGTGCCCGGCGGCTCCGGTGGCGGTTCGGCCGCCGCCATCGCCTCCTTCCAGGCGCCGCTGGCGATCGGCACCGACACCGGCGGCTCGATCCGCCAGCCCGCCGCGCTCACCGGCACGGTCGGCGTCAAGCCGACCTACGGCGGGGTCTCCCGCTACGGCCTCGTCGCCTTTTCCTCCTCGCTCGACCAGGGCGGCCCGTGCGCGCGCACCGTGCTCGACGCGGCGCTGCTGCACGAGGCGATCGCCGGGCACGACCCGCTCGACTCGACCTCGATCGACGCCCCGGTGCCGAACGTGGTCGAGGCCGCCCGCTCCGGGAGCGTGCGCGGGATGCGCGTCGGCGTGGTCAAGGAGTTCGCCGGCGAGGGCTACCAGGCGGGCGTGCTGGCGCGCTTCGCCGAGGCCGTCGAACTGCTGCGCGAGCTGGGCGCGGAGATCGTCGAGATCTCCTGCCCCAACTTCACCTACGCGATGCCGGCCTACTACCTGATCGCGCCCTCGGAGGCGTCCTCCAACCTGGCCCGCTTCGACGCCATGCGCTACGGCCTGCGGGTCGGCGACGACGGCGAGCACTCCGCCGAGGAGGTCATGTCGCTGACCCGCGAGGCGGGCTTCGGCGCCGAGGTCAAGCGCCGGATCATGCTCGGCACGTACGCGCTGTCCTCCGGCTACTACGACGCGTACTACGGCCAGGCGCAGAAGGTCCGCACGCTGATCACGCGCGACTTCGAGGCCGCGTTCGCACAGGTCGACGTCCTGGTCTCGCCGACCACGCCGACCACCGCCTTCCCGATCGGGGAGCGCGCGGACGACCCGATGGCGATGTACCTCGCGGACCTGTGCACCATCCCGTCCAACCTCGCGGGCAACGCCGCGATGTCGCTGCCGTGCGGGCTCGCGGACGAGGACGGCCTGCCGGTGGGTCTGCAGATCATCGCGCCGGCGATGGCCGACGATCGGCTGTACAAGGTGGGTGCCGCCGTCGAGGCCGGCTACCTCTCCCGCTGGGGTGCCCCGCTGCTCGACCGCGCGCCCGCGCTCTGATCCTTCCCGACTTTCCCGGCGACTTTTCGAGGAGTCGATATGGCCAAGAAGAAGAAAGCCCCCAAGAGCAACATCGGCAAGGTCTTCAGCGTCGGCATGCAACTCGTCGGCGCCTTCGGCGTGATCAAGCAGATCAAGGAGGCGCGCGGCAAGAACGACAAGCTCGAACTCGCCGACGCGGTGATCAGCGCCGCCGCGGTCGTCACCGGCTTCGCCCTGCTGATCCGGGCGATGCGCGAGACCGACGACGAGCTGACGGAGGCCGACGCCCTGTGAGTACCACCAGCCTGATGTCCTACGAGGACGCGCTGGAGACCTACGACCCGGTGATGGGCCTGGAGGTCCACGTCGAACTGGGCACCGCGACCAAGATGTTCTGCGGCTGCTCGACCGAGTTCGGCGCCGCGCCCAACAGCCAGGTCTGTCCGACGTGTCTGGGCATGCCCGGCGCGCTGCCCGTGGTCAACGCGACCGCGGTCGAGTCGGCGATCCGGATCGGCCTCGCGCTCAACTGCTCGATCGCCGAGTGGTGCCGCTTCGCCCGGAAGAACTACTTCTATCCGGACATGCCGAAGAACTTCCAGACCTCGCAGTACGACGAGCCGATCGCGTTCGACGGCTACCTCGACGTCGAGGTCGAGGGCAAGACGTGGCGGGTCGAGATCGAGCGCGCGCACATGGAGGAGGACACCGGCAAGTCGCTGCACATGGGCGGCGCGACCGGCCGCATCCACGGCGCCGACTACTCGCTGCTCGACTACAACCGGTGCGGCATCCCGCTGATCGAGATCGTCACCAAGCCGATCGAGGGCGCGGGCGAGCTGGCCCCGCTGGTCGCCAAGGCGTACGTGGCCGAACTGCGCGAGCTGATCCGCGCGCTCGGGGTGTCCGAGGCCCGGATGGAACTCGGCCAGATGCGCTGCGACGCGAACCTGTCGCTCCGGCCCAAGGGGCGGGAGAAGTTCGGCACCCGCAGCGAGACCAAGAACGTCAACTCGCTGCGCTCGGTCGAGCGGGCCATCCGGTTCGAGATCCAGCGGCACGCCACGGTGCTCTCCGACGGCGGCACCATCATCCAGGAGACCCGGCACTTCCACGAGGACGACGGCAGCACCACCGCCGGTCGGATCAAGGAGGAGGCGGAGGACTACCGCTACTTCCCCGAGCCCGACCTCGTGCCCGTCGCGCCCTCGCGCGAGTGGGTCGAGGAGCTGCGCGGCACGCTGCCGGAACTGCCGTCGCTGCGCCGGGCCCGGCTCCAGGCCGAGTGGGGCGTCAACGACTTCGAGATGCAGTCGATGGTCAACGCGGGCGTGCTCGACGTGATCCTGGCGACGATCGACGCCGGGGCCGACGCGGACGCGGCGCGCAAGTGGTGGCTGGGCGAGCTGTCCCGGCGGGCCAACGAGCGCGGCGTCGAGGTGGCCACGCTGCCGATCACCCCGACCCAGGTCGCCCGCGTGGCGGCGCTGGTCAAGGGCGGCGAGCTGAACGACAAGCTGGCCCGCCAGGTGATCGACGGCGTACTGGCCGGCGAGGGCGAGCCGGACGCGGTGGTCGAGGCGCGCGGGCTCAAGGTCGTCTCGGACGACTCCGCGCTCGGCGCGGCCGTGGACGAGGCGATCGCGGCCAACGCGGGCATCGCCGACAAGATCCGCGGCGGCAAGGTGCAGGCGGTGGGCGCGCTGGTCGGCGCGGTGATGAAGACCACGCGCGGGCAGGCCGACGCGGCGCGCGTACGGGAGCTGATCCTGGAGCGCCTGGGCGTGTCCTGACCGGGCCGCCTTCTTGGATGGTGCCGAGAGCCCCCGACCGCCGCGCGCGGTCGGGGGCTCTTCGGCGTCTGTGGCCGGCCTTCGCCGACCGACCCGAGGCTGCGGTGTCCGCCGGTCTTCGGCGTCCCGATTTCCGGTCAGGGGCCGGTGTTCGGCGCCCGTTGGCCTCCGTTCAGCCGCTCTTCACCGTCCGTGGTCGGAAAGTACCTCGGTGTGCCTGAAGTTCCACCGGGGTTCTCCCTAGGTCTGTTCGACCCCCTTATCGGGTTCTTCCGAGGCGCCTTAGATCGGTAGCGGGCGAGCCGAGTGATCCCGGATGCGGCATCCGACCGATGTCCGCAGCCCCCCTGGGACGCGAAGCTCGTACCACGAGCCGGACGGACCGGCTCGGTGACCCGGAGGTCGAACACCATGTTGGAATACGAACTCTTCCGCACCCGCCAACTCGAACTGCGCGCCACTGCCGAGCGGGACCGCGTGGTCCGCGAGGCGCTGCGCACGAGCCGGTTGGCGGCCAAGGCCGCGCGGGCGGCCCGGCGCGAGGAGCGGCGAAGCGGTCACGGTGCCGGCGGTCTCAGTTCCGATCGCGGCGTATCGGGGTGGCGGATATCCCATCTGCGCCTGTTCGCGCGGTAGAAGCGCGAGAGACGCGAGGCAGGCACGTGACGCCGGCCACGCCCGGCGGAACCCTGCGGCTGACCTGCGCAAACGGGTTTCGCCGGGCGTGAAATACCCCGCTGCGAGGGGGAGGGACGTGACATGCTCGGCATCGTGGCGAGTATTTCGGTTTCTCCCGTGTTCGTAGGCCGGTCCCTGGAAATGGCGCGGTTCGGCACGGCCCTGCGCGAAGCCGACGAGGGCACGCCGGGTGTGGTGCTCGTCGGCGGCGAGGCCGGCGTGGGCAAGACCCGGCTGCTCCAGGAGTTCCTGCAGCGAGCCGAGGAGCAGGGCGCGGTCACCACCGTCGGCGGCTGTCTGGAACTGGGTGCGGAGAGCCTGCCGTTCGCGCCGATCTCGGCCGCGCTGCGCACCCTCTCGCGCCGGATGGGCCCCGAGCTGGCCGAGGCCGCCGCCGGCCGTGAGCGCGACCTCGCCTGGCTGCTGCCCGATCTGGCGCCGGGCACCATCACGCGCGACGGCGAGTTCGACCGGGTCCGCCTGTTCGAGCTGATGCTCGGCCTGCTGGAGCGGCTCGGCACCGACCGCACCCTGGTGATCGCGATCGAGGACCTGCACTGGGCCGACTCGTCCACGCGCGAACTGCTCGGCTTCCTGTTCCGCCTGCTGCGCACCGGCCGCATCCTGATCATCGGTACGTATCGCGCCGACGCGGTCGGCCGCCGCCACCCGCTGCGCTCGTTCCTGGCCGAGCTGGACCGGGTGCACAACGTCTCCCGGATCGACCTGTCCCGGCTCACCCGGGCCCAGGTCGGCGACCAGCTGCGCGGCATCCTGCGCGAGGAGCCGCCGCGCCGGTTGATCCGGCAGATCTTCCAGAAATCGGAGGGCAACGCCTTCTTCGTCGAAGAGCTGGCGTGCAGCATCCGCGACGGCCAGCTCACCGGCATCTCCGACACGTTGCGCGACCTGCTGCTGATCCGGATCGAGGAGTTGTCCGAGGACGCGCAGAAGGTGATCCGGCTCGCCGCGATCGGCGGGGTCACGGTCGGCCACCGGCTGCTCACCGAGGTCTCCTGGCTCGACCCCGACCGGCTGGAGGAGGCGCTGCGCACGGCGGTGTCCGCGCACGTCCTGGTGCCGACGGGCGACGAGTTCCAGTTCCGGCACGCGCTGGTGCGCACCGCCGTCCGGGAGGACCTGATGCCGGGCGAGCGGGTCCGGCTCTACGCGACCTTCGCCGAGGCCCTGGAGCGCTGCCCCGACCTGGTCGGCGCCGACGAGCTGCGCGGACGGATCGCGACCTACTGGTTCCACGCCGGCAAGGCGGTCAAGGCGCTGCCGGCGGTGCTCGCGGCGGCCGAGGCGGCGCGTGAGCGCTATGCCTTCGACGAGCGCACCCGGCTGCTCGAGCGGGCCCTGCTGCTGTGGGAGCAGGTGCCCGATCCGGAGCGGTTGAGCGGTCGCCGGCTGCTCGACATCTACATCGAGGCGGTCACCGCGGCCCGGCTGGGCAGCGAGCGCGAGTTGGCCATCCACTTCTGCAAGCGCGCCATCGAACTGGTCGACCCGGTCGCCGAACCCGAGTTGGCCGCGTTCCTGTGGCGGGAGAAGGCCCGCGGTCTGCGCACCATGTGCCGCTCGTCGGGCCGGCCGGAGCTGAACCGGGCCAAGGAGATCCTGGACGGGCTGCCACCGTCGAAGGAACAGGCCCGCGTGCTGGCGCACATCGCCCGGGACCGGATGCTCGACGGCGAGGGCGGGGAGGTGGTCGCCGACGCGATGATCGCGCTGGAGCACGCGCAGCTCGTGGGCAGCCCCGACATCGAGGCCGAGGCACGCAAGACGCTCGCCTGCGGCCTGGTACAGATCGGCCGGGTCGAGGAGGGCATGGCGCAGCTGGCCCTCGCCGAGGAGACCGCGATCCGCAGCAGCGAGCCGGACAGTCGCGTACACATCCTGAGCAACAAGGCATCGCTCCTGGAGGGCCTGGGCCGGCACCGGGAGAGCACGGTGGCCGCGCGACTCGCGATGGAGCTGGCCGCCGAACGCGGACTCACCCGCACGTCGGGCTCGTTCGCACTGGGCAACCTGGCCGAGTCGCTGCTGTCGGTCGGCGACTGGGCCGATCTGGCGACGCTGGTGGAGAAGACCCTCGATCTCGATCCGGGCCCGCAGACCACCCGCCACCTCGAACTGCAACTCGTCGGCCTGTGCCTGGCCCGGGGCGACGTGCGGGGCGCCAAGGCGCACCTGCGGCGGTCCCGGCTGGCCGCCGGTTCGCGCTACGTCGAGGCGCAATACGCGATCCCGCTGGCCCGCGCGGAGATCCGGGTGGCCGAGGCGCAGGGCAGGCTGGACGAGGCCCGCGAGGCGCTGGTCGCGGCACTGGCCGCCGGCTGCCCACCCGGCCACCAGCGCTACATGTGGCCCCTGCTCGCCGACGCCGCCGCGAACGAGGCCGACGCCCGCACCTCGACCGTGCGCCCACGCGAATCGGAGCTGAAGACCCGCCAGGACATCGCCGACCGGATCGCGGCGATGGCCGCGTCGCTCGCGATCGACTGCCCGCTCGACGCGGCCTACGCCGCGCTGGTCAGGGCCGAGTCGGCCCGGGCGGCCGGCACCGACGACGCCGAACTGTGGGGCCTGGCCGCCGCCGCCTGGGAGCTGACCGAACAGCCCTACCGCACCGCCTGGGTCCGCTTCCGCCACGCCGAAACCCTGCTCGCCACCGGCAACCGCGACGCCGCCGCCCGCCGCCTGGCCGAAGCCGCCGAAACGGCCGCCCGGCTCGGCGCCAGGACCCTGCGCGAACACATAGACCTGCTCAGCCGCCGAGCCAGGGTCGGCCCGCCCACCCAGGGCGAGTCCGACACGACGCTGCCGACCCTGACCCCACGCGAGATCGACGTCCTGCGGCTGGTCGCCGACGGCCGCAGCAACCGCCAGATCGCGGAGGAGCTGTACATCAGCGCCAAGACCGCCAGCGTCCACGTCTCGAACATCCTGGCCAAACTCCAGGTCACCGGCCGAGGCGAGGCAGCGGCGGTGGCGCACCGACTGCACCTGGTCGACGGCTAGCGGCATCACGGGAGGGCGCCGCCCGCGCCGCGATGGCCGCCCAGCCACAGACGGGCCGAGCCGTTCGCGCCGCCGGCGGAGTGCGGGGCTTCGAGACTGGGGGCTTCCGGCGAGACGGGCTCTTGGCTGCGTGGGCTGGTCCGGGGCCGGTCGGAGTCGGTGGTGGGCCGCCGGCGGCGTGCGGGGCTCCGAGGCCCGAAACTCCCGACGAGACGGGTGCGTTGGTCGGCGAAAACCGGCCGGCAGTGAGGCGTCACAGAAGCCCGAAGCCCACAAGCACCCACCGAGATCCGGTTCCGAACCCCAACCCCTCCCCCAACACCACCAAAACGCACCAACCCGCCCCGAAAGGCCCCTCGACAGACTCGACCCGAGCACCCACCCGCTCCCTCGCTGCCGGCCGGTTTTCCGTGAGCAACACACCCGCCTCGCCGGAAGCCCGAAGTCTCGGAGCCCCGCACGCCGGCGGCGGTTCATCACCGACTCTGACAAACCCGGCACCAGCCACCCGCGACCACAAGCGCAACGCGCGCCGAAAACACCCGGCCCACCCGGGAACGCACGCCCGGCGAACCCGACCCGAGCACCCTCCCCGCCCGCCGCTGCCGGTCGCTTTTTCGCCGACCGACACGCCCGTCTCGTCGGGACCTCGAGGTCTCGGAGCCCCGCATGCCGCCGGCGGCCCACCACCGACTCGGACCAGCCCCGCACCGGCCACCCGCAACCCAAAGCGCAACCCCCGCCGAAAGCACTCGACCCGCTCGGCAAGGCTGCGCACGGGCTGAGGCCCGTCCCCTTCCTACGACGGGGCTTCGGTGTGCGCTGTGGCCTAACCCGCTGCCGCTGCGCAGACGTCGGCGAGTTCGGTCAGGGTGCCCTCGAAGTCGGGGGTCAGGGTCGCCAACACGACCCATGCCTCCGGGTTGGGGCCGATTCGTTTCGCGAGTCGCGCGAGGGCCGGGCGGGGGTTTGCCTTGGACCAGTGGTTGGTGTCCACGGAGACCAGGGCTTGGAGGGCGAAGCGGACCGGGCGGGCGTGTTGGACGATCTCCTCGCAGTCGACGTCGCCGTCCGAGGCGGCCGTGACGAGCCAGGAGTGCCACTGTTCGAGGGGGCTGTCCCGCAGTCGCTCGCCCGGTGGGCGGCGGTATTCCGGGACGGGCGGTTCGGTGCGTGGGCCTCGGTCCCACTTGGCGCGCAACTCCCGCAGGGCCGTGGGGTCTTCGGCAGCCAGGGCCGCCTCGGCCGTGGTCCGGATCCGGTCCGGGAACAGGTCGCGGTGGCGGGCGAGGACATCGCGCGTGACCAGGGGGTCGGCGCGCTCCCACAGGTTCAGCACCACGTCGATCCAGTCGATGCGCCGCAGCTTGCGGGCCTCGCAGCGCGGCAGCGCGAAGTCCACCACGGCCGGATCGCCGGACCGGGCCATCGCCTCGTACTCGGCGCTGTAGGCCGGAGTCTCCATGAGCCGCATGCGCAGCTCCGGGTGCATCGGGGCGACGGGCCGCCCGGGTCGCCGGCCGGTGTAGATCTCCCGGCGCAGCTCGGCGGTGACCCCCGAGTCGTTGTTCACCAGCAGCAGGTCGAGGCCGTCGTCGCCGAGGTCGCGAAGGCGGCTCGCGTATTGCCGTCCCACATGCTGGTGTTCGGCCAACGCGGCCAACAGCGCGGGGTGGCCGCACCGCAGCGTCGCCTCGGCGACGTGGGCCGGCGGCGGGACGTTGCCCGGGAGCAGCGCGACGGCCGTCGCATCGTCCAAGTGTGGTATGACGGCGGTGAGTTCGTCCTCGTTCAGGCGGCGAAGCAGGAAGCCCACCGAGGGGCGTACAGCGGCCGGCACCCGGATCGCGGCCTCTCCGGTGTGTGCCGTCGACTCGGCGAACAGCTCGGGCAGCGTGCCCGTGAACCGTCCGAGTGCCCGGGCCAGATGTGCCCACGCGGCCGAACTCGTGCCCAGGGTCGCCACGATCGCGGGACGCAGCAGCTCGTGCACGGCCATCTCACCGGTGACATAGGCGTGTTCGCGCGAAACCACCGCGAGCACCTGGGCCGCGACCCGGGCCGGCCGCATCCGGAGCAGGATCTCGCGCGGCGCCAACACCCCGGCCCGCAAAGCCGATCCGGCCTGGTCCAGGGCCTCGGTACGGGTCACCGGCGCGTCGGGCGAGTGCAACAGGCGCACGCTGCCGGCCTGGCGCGCGGTGTGCGCGAGAACGGGATGGGCGCGCACCAACTCGACGGCCCGCTCGGCGGATGTGCCGGGTCGCCGCAGCTCCGCCCGCGCCCGATCGAGCACCTCCGCCGAACCGTCGCCCACGGAGCCCTCGCCACCCGCACCGGCCGACGCCCCACCCCCAGGCGCCCCACCCCCCGGCGACTCCACGTCCGACGACTCGACGTCCGGCGGAAAGGCCCCCGTCACCACCGCGTCGCCCCCCGCCTCGATCAGCCGGCACAGCTGACTCGCCGTCAAGCGTGGGTTGGCGGCGGCCCGTACCAGCTCCGCGCCGCTGCCGACCCGGGCGATCTCGGCCACCAGAGCGTCCGACAGACACACCTCGTTCGGCATCATCGCGTCGATCCCGCGCAGCCCCGCCAAGCGCGGGAAGACTCCCGCCGCGTCGGCTTCGGACAGCTCACGCAGCACCAACACCAGGCCCCGGTCCATGTATGTCCTCCCTCGGGCGCACACGCTAACGCCCGCCTCGGACGCCGACCCGAGGCGCCCCACCGGCCGATCCTCAGCTCAGCACCAGCCGCAGGATTCGGTCGTCGCCCTTCCGGGGCGTGCCCCGGCCGTCCGTCATATTGGTGACCAACCACAACTCGCCGCCCACGGTGACCACCGTGCGCAACCGGCCGTACTTGCCCTGGAAATACGCCTTCGGCTCGCCCACGGTGGAGCCCAGGATCGGGGCCTGCCACAACCGTTCGCCCTTGAGGCCGGCCAGGTAGACCACGTCGCCCAGGATCGCGATGCCGCTCGGCGAGGCGTCGTCGGTGGCCCACTGGGCGACCGGGTTCATGTATTCGGGCCGATCGCCCGCGCCCTCCACCTCCGGCCAGCCGTAGTTGGCGCCGGAACGGATCAGGTTGAGCTCGTCCCAGGTGTCCTGGCCGAACTCGCTCGCCCACAGTCGCCCGGTGGAGTCCCAGGCGAGGCCCTGCACGTTGCGGTGCCCCAGGCTCCACACCGGCGAGTTCGGGAACGGGTTGCCGGGCGCCGGCTTGCCCTCGGGAGTCAACCGCAGGATCTTGCCGCCGAGCGACGACCTGTCCTGCGCCGCCTCCTTGTGCCCGGCCTCGCCCGTGCCCGCGTACAACATGCCGTCCGGGCCGAACGCGATCCGGCCGCCGTTGTGGTTCGAGCCGGCCGGGATCCCGTCGAGCAACACCTCGGGCTGCCCCAGCGGTTGCCCCGGCACGTAGGTCATCCGGACGATCCGGTTGTCCCGATCGGTGGTGAGGTACGCGTAGAGGAGGTGATCGGTCGTGAACTTCGGCGACACCGCGATCCCGAGCAGACCACCCTCCCCACGATGCACCGAGCCCGGCACGGTCCCGACCGACACCGGCGGCACCGTGCCCGGCCCGAACCGGGTGATCGTCCCGGTGTCGCGCGAAGAAACCAGCGCGTCCCGATCCGGCAGCACCGCCACACCCCACGGCGTGTTCAGGTCCCGGGCCAACTCCCCGGCGACGACCGGCTCGGGCGGCTTGGCCGCGGTCGGCCCGGCCGGCACGTTCGGCGCCCCGGTCCCGGGCGTGGCCGAACGCACAGGCGTGGCCTGGTGATCGGCCGACTCGCCGCCGCCCCCACACGAGCTGAGCCCGGTCGCCAGCGCGACGACGAGCACGAGGGAGGACCAGCCGGCCCTCGGACGCCTACTGCGCACCGGAAACACCACCCACCATCTCGGGACCCCTCGACCCTAATGCGCCCCCCGCCCCCCGGCGGATGCATCGCCGCCCGACATCTACAGTTCCTGCCATGGTCAGCGACGGCAGGATCTGGGTCCCCTACAGCCTCGAACAACTCGCCCCCATCCCCGCCGCGCTGAGCGGCGAAGGCAGCGACGGCGGCGCGGGCGGCACGGGCCCCCGCATCGACGTCTACGACGGCGCCGACGGCCCGATCCCCGACACCGCCGCCCAGGTCGAGCTGTACGTACTGCCCTACACGTTCGCCCCGCACACGCTGGAACGGATCGCGGACATGCCCCGCCTCCGGATGATCCAGACGCTCACCGCCGGCTACGAGCACGTGCTGCCGTACCTGCCGCCCGGCGTACTGCTGTGCAACGGCCGAGGCATCCACGAGACCAGCACCGCCGAACTCGCCCTCGCCCTGACCCTCGCCGCGCTGCGCGACATCCCGGGCTTCGTCCGCGGCCAGGACGCGGGGGAGTGGCGCGCCGGGTTCTACCCCGCGCTGGCCGACAAGCGGGTGCTGATCCTCGGGTACGGCGCGATCGGCGAGGCCGTCGACCGCCGGCTCCAGGGTTTCGAGGTGGACGTGGTCCGGGTCGCGCGCACCCCGCGCGACGGCGTACACGGACCGGTCCGGGCGATGAGCGAACTGCCCGACCTGCTGCCGCACGCCGACGTGATCATCCTCACCGTCCCGCTCACCGAGGACACCCGCGGCTTGGTCGACGCCGACTTCCTGGCCCGACTGCCCGACGGCGCGCTGGTGGTCAACGTCGCGCGCGGCCCCGTCGTGGACACCGAGGCGCTGCTCGCCGAGGTGCGGAGCGGGCGGCTCCGGGCCGCCCTGGACGTCACGGACCCCGAGCCGCTGCCCGCCGACCACCCGCTGCGCTTCGCCCCCGGCGTATTGATCAGCCCGCACGTCGGCGGCAGCTCGTCCGCCTTCCTGCCACGCGCCCTGCGACTGATCCGCGGGCAGCTCGAACGCTGGTCCGAAGGGGTGACTCCGGTCAACATCGTGCGTCGTTGAGCAACCAAAACCGTCCGGTCGCGCTCTGCTGGGGCGTGGGGCCGGCACCGATACGGTGTGCCCCGCGCACGCGACCGGGACGGAGAGACATGGACGACAGGGGGATGGCGCACGGCGCTGTTCACGAGCGGTTCGGGGCCTCGGGACCGGCCGCGCCGGGCGATGCGCCAACCGCCCCGGCGGTCGCGGAGGGGGCGATCATCGCCCCCCGATCGAGTGAACACGACCTCCGCCTTCGCACCGTGGTCGAGCGCGCCCGGGACCGGATCGGCCCCGGCGGCCTCCCGTATCTGCTCGCCGCGCTCTTCTTCGCGATCTACACGACCCACTCGCTGCTGCGCCACCGCCGGATGGAGACGCACGCGTACGACCTGGGTCTGTTCGAACAGGTGGTCCGGTCCTACGCGCACTTCGAGGCGCCGGTGTCGGACATCCGCGCGCCCGGGTTCAACGTGCTCGGCGAACACTTCCACCCGATCCTGGCCCTGCTCGGCCCGATCTACCGGATTTTCCCCGGCCCCGGCACGCTGCTGGTGGCCCAGGCGTTCCTGGTCGCGATCTCGGTGGTCCCGATCACCCGGATCGCCGCGCGCGCGTTCGGCGGCCTCGGCGCCGCCGGCGTGGGCATCGCGTACGGGCTGTCCTGGGGCATCCAGTCGGCGATCTCCTTCGACTTCCACGAGATCGCGTTCGCGGTGCCGCTGCTCGCCTTCGGCCTCGACCGGTTCCTGCTCGGCCGGCACATCCAGGCGCTGGCCTGGTGGTTGCCGCTGGTCCTGGTCAAGGAGGACCTGGGGCTGACCCTGGCCGCCGCGGCCGTACCGCTGCTGGTGCTGCGCCGGTGGAAGTTGGCCCTCGTACACGTGCTGATCGGCGTCACCGCGTTCGCGCTGGCGATCTTCGTCCTGCTGCCGGCGATCAATCCCAACGACACCTACGCGTTCTGGGGCAATCTCGACTCGTCCCAGCGCTCCGGCGCGGCCGACCCGTCCACCTCGCTGAGCCAGGTACCGCTCACCGATCTGGTGATCGAACTGCCCAAGTCGATGGTGTTCCCCAGCGTCAAGTGGATGACGCTGTTCATGCTGCTGCTGCCCACGGGGTTCATCGCGCTGCGTTCGCCGCTGGTGGCGATGCTCGCGCCCACCATCCTGTGGCGGTTCACCTCCAGCAACACCTTCTACTGGGGCACCTACTTCCACTACAGCGCGGTACTGATGCCCATCGTGTTCGCCGCGTTCGTGGACGGCGTGGTGAAACTGCGCGCGTCGCATGTGGACTGGCTGCGTCGCTACGCGGTCAAGGCGGCGATCGTGCCGTTGGCGGTGTCGATGGCGTTCGCGCGCGACTTCCCGCTGATGGACCTGCTGCACAAGCGCACCTGGATGGTCCAGGACCGGGTGCACTCCGCGCACAAGGTGCTCGACCGGGTCCCGGACGACGCGACGGTGTCGGCGACGATGAGCTTCTCGCCGCAGTTGACCGCACGTGCGCGGGTGACCGACTTCCCGACGATCCTGCCCGGTCCGGGCTATGCGGCGATCGAGGTGTGGGGCGACAACAAGGACTGGGCCCGGTACTGGATCGCCTACCTGATCGGGCAGGGGTTCACCGAGGTGGCCAGGGAGCCGGGCGCGGTGCTACTCAAGCGGAACTGAGGCCCGGGCCGGCCGACGAGCCTGCGCGAGCCCCCGTCCCGCTCCGCCCGTGAGCCCTCCGCGCCCGTCCGCGCCGGTTCCGCGCTCCGCCGTCCGAGTTCTCCCGCCGCGCCGCCGGTCGCCGGTTCGGGCATCGATCGGTGGTCCCGATCGAGCACCGCCATGCCCTCCGGAGGGCTCCGAATGCCCTCTCGGGGCTCGCGACGGCCCCCGGGCGCTCCCTGAAACTCCCAGGTTTGCCCTGATCAGAGCCCCTCTTTCCGCCCAGTGTCGGGACTTTGTCACAAATGCACGGGAAGGGACTCCCATGCTGGGCATCATTAGTTACTCTGTGTTGAGAAGGACAAGCTCACAGTGACGGGTTGGTGTATCGTCCGAGTCGTGGGGCGTTGAGAGACGCGCACGGTCGGGTGTCGCACCCCCGTCGCGCCGGCGCCGACCGCCCCGCCTCACGGCTGGGTGTGAGGGCCGGTGGTGTGCCGTGAAGCGCCGTGGCGGCGACTTCGGGCAGAGGGGAGTGCGGAATGCCGGGGGACCACTGCCGGAGTGGCCGAGCCACGACGACCCGGTGCGGCTGCTGATCTTGGCCGACACCCCTGCGCAGCGGCAGTTGAAGTACCTGATCGTGCCGCTGTGCCTCGTGTATGCGATCGGTGCGCTCCAGGGCTGGGGCAATCCGACACTGTCGCTTGCGATGGGCGACTTCGGCCTGGCCGCCGCCGCGGCCGTGGCGGCGGTCTCGTGTGCGCTCAAGGCCGTGCACGAGGCCGGCCGGGCCCGGTTGTCCTGGGCGCTGTTCGCGTTCTCCGCCACGATGGTCTCGCTCGGCAACGGTATCTGGGGCTGGTACGAGGTCGTGCTCGGCGTCCCGGTGCCCACGCCGGGGCCGACCGACGTGATCTTCCTGCTGTTCGCGCCGCCCACCATCGTCGGCCTGCTGCTCGTCGCGCAACGCCCGCGCGGGATCGCCGCGTGGACCTGCATGGCCCTGGACGGCTGGCTGATCGCGGGCTCGCTGTTCACCCTCGGGTGGAGCCTGGCGCTGGCCCGCAGTACCAGCGGGGACCGCTCGGACATCATCAAGATCGTGCTCACGCTCGCCTATCCGGTGCTCGACATCCTGATGATCAGCATGGTCCTCGGATTGCGTTTTCGGGCGGGTTCCGGAGATCGCGCGGCGCTGAATCTGGCCCTGGTCGGCCTCGCGGTCACGGTGATGAGCGACGCGCTGTGGACCACCCCCGGGCTGAACAGCGGATATCGCTCCGGCGGCCTGCTCGACGCGGGCTGGTTCGCGGGCAGCCTGCTGCTCGCCATCGCGCCGTGGACGGGCCAGAAGGTCGAGGCGCACGAGCGGCCCCGGCACCGGACCATCTCGATGTTGTCCGCGCTCACCCCGTACATCGCCGCCGCGGTGTGTACCGCCGGTGTGCTCGGCGGCGCGGTGGCCGGCCACGCGCCCGACAAGGTGGTGCTCGGGGTCGGCGCGACCGTGCTGGTCACGCTGGTGCTGCGGCAGGGCATCACGCTGGTCGACAACGTCTTCATGGCCCAGGAGTTGTCCGCCAAGGAGAGCCACTTCCGCTCCCTGGTCCAGGGCTCCAGCGATGTGATCATGATCGCGGCGAGCGACGGCGTGCTCCAGTACGTCAGCCACGCGGTGCGCCGGGTGTACGGGTTCGAGCCCGAGGAACTGGTCGGCACCCGGCTCGAACTACTCATCCACCCGGAGGAGAGCGCCCGGGTGCAGCGCGAGTTGCGGGCGTTTTTGGACGGCACGCTGCCGGCCGGCGAGGCGGACCCGGCGATGGTGCGGGTGGAGTGCCGGATCCGCTCGGCGGGCGGCACCTGGCTGCACACCGAGTCGGCGGTCAACCGCTACGGCGACGGGCTGATCTTCAACAGCCGCGACGTCACCGACCGGATCAAGTTGCAGACCCAGCTCGAACACGACGCCTTCCACGACCGGCTCACCGATCTGCCCAACCGGGCCCTGTTCGAGGATCGGATCCAGCACGCGCTGGCCCAGCGGCGCGGGGTCACCCCCACCATCGCGGTGTTGTTCGTGGACCTGGACGGGTTCAAGGCGGTCAACGACAACTACGGGCACACCGCGGGGGACGAACTGCTCGTCCAGGCCGCGCGCCGGCTGGAACACGCGGTCCGGATCGGCGACACCGTGGCCCGGTTCGGCGGCGACGAGTTCGCCGCGCTCCTGGTCGGCGACCCGAGTCCGCGCGCGATCCGCGAGATCGCCGAGCGGTTGTTGTCCACGCTGTCCGCGCCGTACCGGATCGCCGACGGCGAGGTCCGGGTCGCGGCCAGCATCGGGATCGCCTTCTCCGCGCCCGGGATCGCCCCGGCCGACCTGATGCGGCACGCCGACGCCGCGATGTACCGGGCCAAGGACGGCGGCAAGGGCCGCGTCGAGGTCTACACCCCGGACATGGACGCCGACGTCGAACGCCGGGCGGCCCGGGCCGCGGGCCGCCGACGGGTGGACCGCGACGGGCGGCTGGCCGTGTCGTACCAGCCGGTGGTGGACCTGGACACCGGGCGCGTCCGCGACGTCGAGGCGGCGCTGTGTCGGGTCGAGGACGGCGCGGTGCCGGCCCGGGCCGACCACGTGCGGCTGACCGCGGGGGTCGACGGGCGGTTGTCACCGGTGGGCCGCCGCCTCCTCGAGGAGAGCGCGCTCGCCGCCGCGACCTGGCGCGCGGGCGGCCACGACATCGGTGTCACGGTCGGGCTCGCAGCCCGCCAGTTGACCGGTCCGGGCTTCCTGGAGGTGCTGGAGGAGACGCTGCACGCAGCCGATCTGCCGGCCACCGCGCTCACCCTGGAGATCATCGACAACGTCCTGCCCGACGGCGACGAGTTGTTGCTCGGCCGGATCGCGGTGTTGCGGCGACTGGGCGTGCGGTTGTCGCTGGACGACTTCGGCACCGGGCACTCGTCGCTGACCTACCTGCGCCGACTGCCGGTGGACGCGCTCAAGATCGACCGCTCGTTCGTCGCCGAGGTCGGCACGTGTCCGCATCTGACCGTGCTCACCTCGACGATCGTGCGGCTCGGCCTGGAATCCGGGCTGACCCTGGTGGCGGCGGGCATCGACAGCCACGCCCAGGTCGACATACTCCGCGAAATGGGCTGCCAACAGGGCCAGGGCACGTGGTTCCACCCGGCGGTCCCGGGCGACGCCATCTTCGAAGTCCTGGGCCAAACCCCGTTGGGCAACAGCGCCGTCCGAGGCCCCAGACCCGACCCCCTCCCGGAAGCCCGAACACCCCTCCCCCTACAAGTCCCCCGCCCCCAACCCTGACCCACCCACCACCACCCCGCGTCCCGCCGCCCATGCCCCTCGCTCGCCTGCGGGCTTGATCGAATCTGGACAACGCGTCTCGGATAGTGAGACGTGCGAGGGCTCGGCTTGACACGTATACCGGCGCAGAGGGAGAGTCGCGGGCATGCAGACCCGAATCCTCGTACTTGAGAAGCGCGTGAACTGACCACCGAGTCGGTTCGCGCGCCCCCCTCGCTTGCCTAACGGCACGGGGGGTTTTTTGTTGCAGTCCGACGGGTCCGGGCCTCGCGCCCCACTCGATATGCCGACTTCAGATCGAGAAGAGACGACAGCATGACCGATCAGGTGACAGGAGCCCAAGCGCTGATCCGCTCCCTGGAAGCCGCAGGGGTGGACACGGTCTTCGGCATTCCCGGGGGCGCGATTCTTCCCGCCTACGATCCGATGATGGACTCGACGAAGGTGCGCCACGTCCTGGTCCGGCACGAGCAGGGTGCCGGCCACGCCGCCGAGGGATACGCCCAGGCCACCGGCAAGGTCGGGGTGTGCATGGCCACTTCGGGCCCCGGCGCGACCAACCTGGTGACCCCGATCGCCGACGCGCACATGGACTCGGTCCCGATCGTCGCCATCACCGGCCAGGTGGCCAGCGCCGCGATCGGTACGGACGCCTTCCAGGAGGCGGACATCTGCGGCATCACGATGCCGATCACCAAGCACAACTTCCTGGTCACCGACCCGGCCGAGATCGCGCCCACGATCGCCGCGGCGTTCCACATCGCCTCCACCGGCCGGCCCGGCCCGGTCCTGGTCGACATCTCCAAGGACGCCCTCCAGGCGACCACGGACTTCGTCTGGAACGGCACCCCCGAACTGCCCGGCTACCGCCCGGTCACCCGGCCGCACGCCAAGCAGATCCGCGAGGCCGCCCGGCTGCTCAGCGAGGCCAAGCGCCCGGTCCTGTACGTCGGCGGCGGCGTGCTCAAGGCACACGCGTCGGCCGAGCTGAAGATCCTCGCCGAGCTGACCGGCGCGCCCGTGGTCACCACGCTGATGGCGCTCGGCGCGTTCCCGGACAGCCACCCGCAACACCTGGGCATGCCCGGGATGCACGGCACCGTCGCCGCCGTCACCGCGCTGCAGAAGTCGGACCTGATCTTCGCCCTGGGTGCCCGCTTCGACGACCGGGTCACCGGCCGGCTGGACACCTTCGCGCCGCACGCCACCATCGTGCACGCCGACATCGACCCCGCCGAGATCTCCAAGAACCGCACCGCCGACGTGCCGATCGTCGGCGACGCCCGCGAGGTGATCGCCGACCTGGTGGTCGCGGTCCAGGCCGAGCACGAGGCCGGCCGGTTCGGCGACTACCAGGAATGGTGGACCGCGCTGAACCGCTGGCGCGATACCTACCCGCTGGGCTACGACCTGCCGGCCGACGGCTCGCTGTCGCCGCAGCTGGTGATCGAGCGCCTCGGCGCGATCTCCGGGCCGGACACGATCTTCGCCTCCGGCGTCGGGCAACACCAGATGTGGGCCTCGCAGTTCATCCGCTACGAGAAGCCGTACACCTGGCTCAACTCCGGCGGCGCCGGGACCATGGGTTATTCGGTGCCCGCCGCGATGGGCGCCAAGGCCGGCATGCCGGACACCACGGTGTGGGCGATCGACGGCGACGGCTGCTTCCAGATGACCAACCAGGAACTGGTCACCTGCGCGGTCAACAACATCCCGATCAAGGTCGCCATCATCAACAACGGCACCCTGGGCATGGTCCGCCAGTGGCAGACGCTCTTCTACAACGAGCGCTACTCCAACACCGACCTGCAGAGCCGCCGGCTGCCCGACTTCGTCAAGCTCGCCGAGGCGATGGGCTGCGTCGGACTGCGCTGCGAGAGCCCGGACCAGCTGGACGAGACCATCCACAAGGCGATGTCGATCAACGACGCGCCCGTGGTCATCGACTTCGTCGTCCACCAGGACGCGATGGTGTGGCCGATGGTCGCGGCCGGTTCCTCCAACGACGAGGTCATGGCGGCGCGCGACGTGCGTCCCGACTTCGGCGACTCGGACGACTGAACAGGCCGACAGGGCATCAGGAAGGCATAGGAGTCCAGCGATCATGTCCAAGCACACCCTTTCGGTCCTCGTCGAGAACAAGCCCGGTGTCCTCGCCCGGATCACCGCCCTGTTCTCGCGTCGGGGCTTCAACATCGACTCGCTCGCGGTCGGCACCACCGAGCATCCGGACATCTCCCGGATCACCATCGTGGTCAGCGTGGTCGAGGAACTGCCGCTGGAGCAGGTGACCAAGCAGCTGAACAAGCTGGTCAACGTGCTCAAGATCGTCGAGCTGGACCCGCCCGCGTCGGTGCAGCGCCAACTCCTGCTGGTCAAGGTGCGCGCCGATCACGAGACCCGCTCGCAGGTGGTGGAGATCGTCCAGCTCTTCCGCGCCAAGACGGTCGACGTCTCGCCGGAGGCGGTCACCGTCGAGGCCACCGGCGGCCCCGACAAGCTCGCCGCGATGTTGCGCATGCTGGAGCCGTTCGGCATCAAGGAACTCGTCCAGTCCGGCGTCGTGGCCATCGGCCGCGGCGGCCGCTCGATCACCGACCGCTCGCTGCGGTCGGTGGAGCGCTCGGCCTGACACCGGCTCGGCCGGACCCCCCAACCCCCGGTCCGGCACGGTCCACATTGCAGACCGCGGACCCGCGGCCCGCTCGTGATTTGGGAAGATGACGAGCGGGGCGTGGCCCCCGGAAACACCCGTCTTGAAGGAGAACCCCGAAGTGGCCGAGCTGTTCTACGACGACGACGCCGACCTGTCCATCATTCAGAACCGCAAGGTCGCGGTGCTCGGCTACGGCAGCCAGGGCCACGCCCACGCGTTGTCCCTGCGGGACTCCGGCGTCGACGTGCGGGTCGGTCTGCTGGAGGGCTCGAAGAGCCGGACCAAGGCCGAGGAGGCCGGTCTGCGCGTGGTCACCCCCGCCGAGGCCGCCGCCGAGGCGAGCGTCATCATGATCCTCACCCCGGACCCGGTCCAGGCCAAGGTCTACGCGGAGGCCGTGGAGCCCAACCTCCAGGACGGCGACGCGCTGTTCTTCGGGCACGGCTTCAACATCCGGTTCGGCTTCATCAAGCCGCCGGCCAACATCGACGTGTGCATGGTCGCCCCCAAGGGCCCGGGCCACCTCGTGCGCCGGCAGTACGAAGAGGGTCGCGGCGTGCCGTGCATCGTCGCGGTCGAGCAGGACGCGTCGGGCCAGGCCCTCGCGCTCGCGCTCTCCTACGCGAAGGGCATCGGCGGCACCCGCGCCGGCGTGATCAAGACCACCTTCACCGAGGAGACCGAGACCGACCTGTTCGGCGAGCAGGCGGTGCTCTGTGGTGGCGCCTCGGCGCTGGTCAAGGCGGGCTTCGAGACCCTGGTCGAGGCCGGCTACCAGCCGGAGATCGCCTACTTCGAGTGCATGCACGAGCTGAAGCTGATCGTCGACCTCATGTACGAGGGCGGCCTGGAGAAGATGCGCTGGTCGGTCTCCGAGACCGCCGAGTGGGGCGACTACATCACCGGCCCCCGGATCATCACCGCCGACACCAAGGCGGAGATGAAGAAGGTCCTCGCCGAGATCCAGGACGGCTCGTTCGCGACCGCGTGGATGGCGGAGTACGAGGCGGGTCTGCCCAAGTACAAGGAGTACGTGAAGGCGGACGCCGAGCACAAGCTGGAGACCACCGGCAAGGAGCTGCGCAAGATGATGAGCTGGGTGACCAACGAGGCCTGATCCTCGACGAGTTGCCCGCCACACGGCGGCATGGGTGCCCCGGACCGGATCGGTCCGGGGCACTTTCCGGATCGGGCCCTCGCCGTTCACGCGGGCTTCACCACGCGTCGGTTTCGAGCGCCATCCGGGGATCGCTTGACTCGGCGATCATGAGTGATCCCTCGAAGATCCGCACCGTACTGAACCCCGATATGCCGCAGAGCGTGATCCCGCCCGGCAACGGCGGCACCACCGGTCCGAACGACAAGACCAAGGTCGAGGCGGGACAACTGCGGGCCTCCGCCAAGACGTTGCACGTGGCCGCCGGCGAGGTGAACACCCTACGGTCGGTGCCGGACGCACTGAGTGCCAGGACCGCGTTTGCCGGGTGGCAGTTGGCCGCCCCGCTGACCACCGCGCGGTGGAAGGACCAGATCACGCGGCTGACCGCCGATCTGGGCGAGATCTCCGACGGGCTGTACTCGATCGCCGAAAACTACGACCGCAACGAGCACGCCGTCACCATCTCCCTTGCCGGGAAGGTGAGTTGACCGTGGTCGGCTTTGCCCAGCTGCGCGACCTGCGGACCGAGGCGCTACGCGAATCGGCCCAGGAGTTCTACGACTTCGCGTCCTGGTTGGACCACAACCAGCAGCTGATCCGGGTCGACGCGAGGGCGTTGACGGTCACCGGTGAGTGGGACGGGCCCTCCGCCAAGGCCACGCTGGCCCGATACCGTGGCCTGGACGAGGTGTTCGAGGGCGGCAAGACCGAACTCCGGGCGATCTGTGCGATCCTGCGCGACGCGGCGGACGACATCGGCGGGGCGAAGAAGCGGCTGACCGACGCGATCGCCGACGCCCAGGCACACGAGTTGACGGTGGCGAACGACGGCTCGCTCACGTGGGGACCGCTCAAGGCGCAGGGGCACCAGCCGGATCCGCAGGACATCGAGGCGCACACGAACCGGATGCGGGGACTGGCGGAGGAGTTCCGGCACAGGTTCGAGAGCGCGCTCGACGACGCGACCGACGCCGACGCGCGGGCCGCCTCGGCGCTCAAGGGCGACATCGGTACCAGCGGCACCTCGTTCAACGCGAACGCGGTCGGCGGCGGCGAACTGCCGGACTCGATCCGTGCCGCGGAGTTGGCCAAGCGGGTCGATTCGCTGACGCCGGAGGAGATCGAGGAGTTGCGCAACCTCCTGCACGGCAACGAGAAGTCGTCGATCTTCGCCACCAACCTGCTGAACACCCTGGGCCCCGAAGGGCTGTTGCAGCTCGAGACCGACGTGGTGAACAAGGGCCGGAACGGGACCGGCGTCAACATTCCCGAATCCACCATCGCCAAACTGCGCGCGATCCAGGACTCGCTGGGTGCCAACCTGGCCACCGCCACGCAGTCCACCGGTCAGCCGCACGTGACGCAGACCTGGATCGACGGGCTCAAGGCGGCCGGCCGCAAGTCCTACGAACTCCGGGACATCCCCAAGCACCACCTCGCCGGATACCAGCTGATCGGCAACTGGCTGCACCAGGGGGACTGGGACACGCGGTTCCTCGCCGACGTGGGCAAGGACATGGTCGCCTTCGACCGGGACGGCTACCACCCGCACGAGCCCGTCCCGCTGACGTCCGACCGTTTCCCGGTACTGGCCGCGGCGATGGGACCCGACGGGCACGACCTCGATCAGCTGTCCGGTCTGATGCACGCGCTCGGGCGCGATCCGAGCGCCGCCGAGCAGGTCTTCGACCCGAAGTCGGGCGACAACCTGCACTACCTGATGAAGCAGCGGGACTGGGGCAACGAGACCGGGCCCGGCTCGCCGGCCGACCTGTTCGGCCAGGCGTTCGAGGCTGCCACCACCGGGCATCCGGCGGGCACGACCACGGGCGGCGCGCACACCGAGGCGGGCGCGCGGATCTTCGCCGACGCGATGCACACCGTGGGTCAGGAGGGCCCCGGCGGGCACTTCGCCGACTACCGGGACAGTGTCACCAACGCGGTGGCCTCGTACATGCCCGACATCCACAACGAGTTGCGCAACGACCGCGCGGGCGGATCCTCGGGCCCGGACCCGCTGTTCCCGAACTCGGGCGAGGCTCGGGCCGTGTTCCTCGGCGGAACCCCCGACCACGACCTGATGCGCACCATGGCGGTCCTCGCCGAGGACCCCAGGGCGTTCCGGCAGATGGCCGACGCCGAACACGCCTTCATCGCGGTCGGCCTGGAACGCATCTCGACCGGCAATCCGCCCGCCGGCATCTCCGCCGACCAACATCTGGCCGACTCGGCCCAGGTGGTCGGCATGCTGGACGAGGTGCGCACCGAGGCGATGCGGCACCAGCAGGTGGTCGGCGACAAGGAGTACAACGACCAGACCACCTGGACCGGCAAGGGCGCCGCCAACGTGGTCGCCGGCGCGGTCAAGATGAGCCCGCTGCCGACCATGGTCGCCGAGCCGCTGTCCCGGGTGGTCACCTTGACCGCCGACTACGCCGCGCAGCACAGCGAGGTGGACACCTCGGCACAGGCCGACCGCGAGATCGCCGACCAACACGCGTGGGGGCGCGGCTACATGCAGCAGATCGCCGCCGACTGGGCGCACACACACGGTCGGGACCACGAACTGCCCGGCTACGACACCACCTCGAACGTCAACTTCACCGTCGGCAAGGACCGGGCCAGGGAGGCGATGGGCCGGCCGTGAGGGCGATCCGCCCGACCGACCACGCGACCGCGCGCCCGGGCGCAACCCCCGCGCGCCGGCGCGCGTGTGCACCGTACCGGACGTGTCACACGGCCCGGCAGGGTGAGTGACGGGGGATGCGCGACCATGACCGAGGAGGAGGCGATCGCCGGTGTGTTCGGCGCGCTCGAACGTGATGTGGGTCGCCTCCTCGCCGCCGCTCCGGGCGCCGGGCGCCCCTCGATCCGGACGCTGTGCGCCCGGCGCAGGCGCATGCGCCGGGCGCTGTTCGGCGCCGGTCTGACGGTGACGCTGGTATGCCTCGCCGGGACTCGGTTGGCCGGTACACGGAACCGATCACTGCTTCGCGTGCGTGGGTGGGGGAGAGAAACCCGGGCCGGGGATTCGGCGACCCGAACCGGGATCGGATGCCCGCCCGGGGCCGGATAAAGTACCGGGTCACGGCAGGACGAAACACGCCGCGACGGGACGCGGGGGAACACAATGGGACGGGACAAGGGCGATCGCCCCGATTTCGACGTGTTCTACGCGGAGAGCCACGGCGCCCTGGTCGCCCACCTGTACGCGCTGACCGGGGATCTCGGCGAGGCCCAGGAGGCCGCGCAGGAGGCCTACATCCGGGCCTGGAAGGACTGGGACCGGATCAGCTCGTACGAGAACCCGGTCGCCTGGATCAGGCTCGTCGGCCAGCGCATTGCGGTCAGCCGCTGGCGGCGCACCCGGACCGCGCTCAAGAGTTGGATCCGGCACGGTCCGGACCGCGACCTGCCCGCGCCGGGCCCCGAATCGGTCGCGCTGGTCACCGCGTTGCGGCAGATCCCCGAGGCGCAGCGGCGCGCGGTGGTGATGCACCACATGGGCGGCCTGTCGGTCGCCGAGATCGCCGCGCACGAGGGGGCGCCGGAGGGGACCATCAAGGCCCGCCTCTCGCGCGGCCGGGCCGCGCTCGCGGGGCTGCTCGCGGACGGCTCGGAAGCGGTCCGGACCGGGCCTTCCTGAACTCGTGTGCGAACCCCGCGTCGAACCCGTGTGCGCGTCGGGTGTCGGTGCGCGCCGGCCGGGCGCCGTGCCGGGGCGCGCGCGGGGGACCGTCGCCCGCGCGATCCGGATGCGTCGAAGCCGGCGGATCCGGGAAACCCGAAGGAATTGGCCTCCGGTTCACATGCCACCGGTGCATTCGAGGCAGCATGCTTGAACGAGGCAGTGCTATCGCCGCACCGGACTTGCCGTTCCGGTCCGACATCGTGGAGCGTGAGACACATGAGGGGCAGAGGGGACTCGGGTCGGGAGACGACCGTGCCGGCTCGCGGTGGCTTCCCGGAACGGACGCTGCGGCAGGACGAGTTGCGCGCGGAGCGGCCGGCCGTGGTCGACGACGACATCTTCGGTGACCTCTACCTCGACTTCGAGGACGCGCCGACCCGGGCGCCGGTCGCACCGGAGCCCGCGGCCGAACCGGTCGTCGAGGCACGGGCGCCGCGGGGGTTCGACGACACCTTCGCGGACGGGACGGACGATCCGCCGGCCCCGGCGGACCGGCCGGAATTCGACCACGACGCCGAACCGGCGCAGCGGCCGGATCCCGACCACGCGCCGACCGCGGTCGGCGAGCACGACGGCGCGGCGCGGGCGGCATCCCCGTGGGACCGGGCGCCCCGACCGGCCGAGACCTTCGAGGCCGAGGGGGAGGCCGCCGAGCCCGCGCCCGACCCGGTGCCGCACACGGTGACCCCGCCCGCGGTGGGCGCGCAGTCCCGGGCCGCGGCGGTGCCCCCGCCGCCCACGATCGCCGCCGCCGGCTCCACCGACACCACGGTCCCCGCCGCGCACGCGGTGCCGCCCCCGCCCTCGGTGCCGCCGATGCCCACGGAGCCGCCGCGCGTGCCGGAGCCGCCGCACACGCCCGAGGCGGCCCGCGTGCCGCAGACGCCCTACGCACCCGACGCGGCGCGCGTACCCGAAACGCCCCACGCTCCGGAGGCGGCCCCGACGCCCGACTCGCAGACCGAACTGCTACCGGTCGCCGTGCCCGCCGCCGACGCCGTCGAGGAGCCCGACGAACTCGACGTGCCCACCACCTCGCGCAGCGACAGCCTGCGCCGCGCCGAGGCGACCGAGGAGGAGATCCGCGCCCGCAGCGGGCCGCCGCTCGGCGTGCAGGCGTCCGCCTGGTCCACCTCCTCCCACCCCGGCCGCCGCCGGGCCGCCCGCCGCGAACGGCGCGGCCTGGGCCCGGAGCTGACCGCCCGGGACAACGACGACCGCTACGCCGCGACGGGCGAGGTGTTCATCGTCGCCGACGGCCTCGGCGGCCACCCCGCCGGTTGGTACGCGGCCGACGTCGCGGTCCGCACCCTGGTGTCCGAACTCGCCGCCGCCGACCTGGCCGCGGGCTGGAGCGACCGGCTCGGCGCGGCGATCGCGGTGGCCGACCTGGCGGTGCGCCGGCACGGGGTCGCGCAGTACGAGGGCATGCGCACCACCGTGGTGGCCGCCGTCCTGCAACACGGCCGGCTGCACCTGGCCGGCTGCGGCGACAGCGTGTGCTGGCTGGTCCGCGGCGGTCGGGCGTTCCGGCTCACCGAACAGGGCAACGCCGCGGAGTTCGGCCGCCCCTGGCTGCTCACCTCCACCCCCCTCGGCGGCTCCCAGGCGCCCGAACCCGAATTGCAACGCATCGAACTGCACCCCGGGGACCGTGTGGTCCTCGCCACGGACGGCGTCGGCCACCTACCCGACGAAACGGTCGCCGACCTGGTGCACGGCGACCCCTTCCACGCCGCAACGACCTTGACCAGGACGGCCGTCGAGAGCGGTGACGACGACGCCACGGCGGTCGTGGTCGAATGCGACGCACTGCCCGTTCCGGAAGGTCATCGCTCCGGCGCCGACCCCAGGGAACAATCGGAGGATGCGTCGGGTACCCCCGGGGCCCTACGGTCGGACGGCGGAACGGCCTGGTGACGGTTCACCGGGCGAAGATGGGCGATGCCCCAGGGCGGGGCACGAGACCGGACGGATGGCGATGCTCGAACTGATCCTCACCGTGGCGACGTCGGACGACGCCGACCAGCAGGAGTCGGACCTGGCCCGGCCGCGCACGGTGAAGGTGCAAAGCGAGCCCGGCAAGAAGATCGCGATCGGCCGGGACCCGTCGCGCTGTGGCCTGGTCACGCCGAAGGACTGGCGTTTCGTATCGCGCGTGCACCTGGAGTTCGTCTACTCCCTGGAACGCGGCTGGAGCGTGGAATGGCTCCAGGGTTCGCATCCGCGCCCGGTGGCGCTGGTCCAGATCGACCGCGAGGGCGTGTCCGAACCGGTGCCCTACGGCGCGACGCTGCCGCTGGGTTCGCTGCGCCCGGGCCGGGTGGTGGTCACCGACCTCGCCCGGCGACGCCGGGTCCTGGTGGAGTGGCGGGTGTCCCTGCCGCAACGCCCCGGCGAGGAGCCGACCGAGCCGGACGTCGGCGTGCCCGAGACCCAGGACGTCGCGCCGTTCGTGCTGCAGAACCGCCTCTCCGAGACGGAGATGGAGGTGCTGGCCGCGCTGTCCTGCGACTGGGTGCACGGCCGTCCGGTCAAACGCGCCAAGTCGACCAAGGAACTGTGCGACCTGCTGCACCTGTCCGCCGCCACGGTCGAGCGGTACAAGACCAAGTTGCGTCGCGAGTTCTACAGCTCCGGCCTGTGCCCGGAGTTGAACTCCCTGCTCGGTCCGAACTACCTCGACACCGTGCGGCACGTGCACGGCGGCTGGGACCTGATAGCGCAGACGGCGGTCACCCACGGAATAACGGGACGCGGTCCGTGTCCGTGTGGTGCCGACGCCCCGCACGCGGGTACCAGGTGAGCGGTGGGACCCGGGAGGGGGCGAGGGGAAAATGCTCGAACTGAACATGTCGTTCACGGCGTTGCAGGACGGCCGCGAGGCGGAACGTGATCCGCTGCCGAGCCCCAAGAGCGTGCGCACGCCCGCCGTGGCGGGCGCGCGGGTGTTCGTGGGCCGCGATCCCAGCACGTGTCGACCGCTGCTGACCCCGCACGACTGGCTGTTCGTCTCCCGCAAGCACCTCGTGTTCGAGTACAGCGAGGACCGCGGCTGGACGGTGGAATGGCCGCGCGGGACACGGGACACACCGGTGGCGATCGTGCGGATCAAGCGCGGCGAGACCTCGCAGGACATGCCGTACGGTGCGATCCTGCCGCTGCCGGCGCGGACCAGCGGCAGCATCCTGGTCAGCGATCTGGCCCGCCGACGCAGCGTGGTGCTCGCGTGGCGCGCGATGCAGCCGATCCGGCCGTCGGACTCGGGCGGTATCGGGTTCGGCGGCATCCAGGACACGATCGACGTGGGCCCGGATCAGTTGCGCGCCAAGCTGCAGGGGGTGCGTCTTGAGGTGCTGGCGGCGATGTCGTGCGACTGGATCCACGGCCGGGCCACCAAGCGTCCGCGCACCACCGACGAGTTGTGCGAGATGTTGTACATGGCCAAGGCCACGGTCGAGCGCTGCAAGACCGAATTGCGCAGGGATTTCTACAGTTCGGAGCTTTGCCCCGAGCTGAACCATCTGTTGGGACCCGACTACCTGGACACCACGCCGCACGTCCACGGCGGGTGGGACCTGATCGCGCAGACCGCGGTCGTCTGCGGCATTGTGGGTGGCGAACCGTGCCCGTGCGCCCGGCGCGGCGGTTCGATCGACTGAACGGCGGGCCGGCCCGAGGGGTGGGACGGCACGGGGGACGGACCGAGGATCTGACGACCAGGAGCGTGGGGGAGGAACCGGTGCTCGATCTCAACATGGCGTCGACGTCGGGGGCGGACGACGCGGCGACGGTTGCCATGCTGATGGCAAGCGCGCCGAGCCGGCCGGGGGCGACGTTGGCGGTCGGTCGCGACGCGACCCGCTGCCACCTCGTGACACCGGCCGACTGGCTGTTCGTGTCCAGGGTGCATCTCGAATTCCAGTGTGGCGACGACGGCGTCTGGTGGGTCACCTGGCGGCGCGGCTCGCAGGACGCGCCGGTGGCCGAGGTACAGGTCGACGACGGCGAAGCGCGCCTGCTGCCCTACGGCGGCACCGCGCCGCTGCCCCGGCCCGGGTCCGGCGAGGTGGTCATCCTCGACCTCAACGGGCAGCGCCGGGTCACCATCGGCTGGTTCCTGGCGGCCGACTGAGCACCGCCCCGGGTCGCCCGGGGAGGCCGCCGATCGGCACCTGTACCTGACTGATCGTCAGAAACCGTGCCTCGCACGCCTGCGTCCACACATCGGACATCTGTGAAGTCCTTCACAAGGCGGCGGTAGGATCGGCCACGCGTCAGGCCACCCGTCGTGCGGCTTCGCGCGCGACCATCCGTCATCGCAGCAGGCGAAGGAAAACCGTGAGCAAGCCCGTCGTTCTGATCGCCGAGGAACTGTCGCCGGCCACCGTCGACGCCCTCGGACCCGACTTCGAGATCCGCCACTGCGACGGTGCCGACCGCGGTGAGCTGCTGTCCGCGATCGCCGACGTCGACGCCATCCTGATCCGCAGCGCCACCAAGGTGGACGCCGAGGCGATCGCCGCGGCCCGGCGGCTCAAGGTCGTCGCGCGCGCCGGCGTGGGTCTGGACAACGTCGACGTCCCCGCCGCCACCAAGGCCGGCGTGATGGTCGTCAACGCGCCCACCTCGAACATCGTCACCGCCGCCGAACTGGCCTGCGGCCTGATCATCTCGGTCGCGCGCAACATCCCGCAGGGCAGCGCCGCGCTCAAGAACGGCGAGTGGAAGCGCAGCAAGTACACCGGCGTCGAGCTGTCCGAGAAGACCCTCGGCGTGGTCGGCCTGGGCCGGATCGGCGTCCTGGTCGCGCAGCGCATGTCCGCGTTCGGGATGAACATCGTGGCCTACGACCCCTACGTGCAGCCCGCCCGCGCCGCGCAGATGGGCGTGCGACTGCTCACCCTGGACGAGGTCCTGGAGCAGTCCGACTTCATCACCGTGCACCTGCCGAAGACCCCGGAGACGCTGGGCCTGATCGGCGAGGACGCGCTGCGCCGGGTCAAGCCGACGGTGCGGATCGTCAACGCCGCGCGCGGCGGGATCGTCGACGAGGTCGCGCTGGCGTCCGCGCTCAAGGAGGGCCGGGTCGCCGGCGCCGGGCTCGACGTGTTCGCCAAGGAGCCGTGCACGGACAGCCCGCTGTTCGAGTTCGACAACGTGGTGGCCACGCCGCACCTGGGCGCGAGCACCGACGAGGCGCAGGAGAAGGCCGGCGTCGCGGTGGCCAAGTCGGTCCGGCTCGCGCTCGCCGGCGAACTGGTGCCGGACGCGGTCAACGTGCAGGGCGGTGTGATCGCCGAGGACGTACGTCCGGGCCTGCCGCTCGCCGAGAAGCTGGGCCGGATCTTCACCGCCCTGGCCGGCGGCGTCGCGGTCCGCCTCGACGTCGAGGTGCGTGGCGAGATCACCCAGCACGATGTGAAGGTGCTGGAGCTGGCGGCGCTCAAGGGCGTGTTCGCCGACGTGGTGGAGGAATCGGTCTCCTACGTCAACGCCCCCCTGCTCGCGCAGGAGCGCGGCGTGGAGATCCGGCTCACCACCGGCTCGGAGAGCCCCGACCACCGCAACCTGGTCACCGTGCGCGGCACGCTCGCCGACGGCGAGGAGATCTCGGTCTCCGGCACCCTCGCGGGCCCCAAGAACATCGAGAAGATCGTCGAGGTGCACGGCTTCGACGTGGACCTGGTGCTCACCGCGCACATGGTCTTCCTGCGCTACGCCGACAAGCCCGGCGTGGTCGGCGTGATCGGCCGCCACCTCGGCGAGGCGGGCGTCAACATCGCCGGCATGCAGGTCGCCCGCGCCGCCAAGGGCGGCGAGGCGCTGGTCGCGCTGACCGTCGACACCACGGTCGAGCCGCAGATCCTGAACGCCATCGCCGAGGAGATCGGCGCCGCGTTCGTGCGCTCGGTGAACCTGGAGGACTGAGTTTCGTCCGGTCGACCGGACGAAACCGGTCCAGCGACACGGCGGACTCGATGAGGAAGGGCCCGGATACCCCAAGGGGTGCCCGGGCCCTTCCTCGTTGTCGACGCGCCTCGGTGCGCCGACGCCGTTCCGCTACGCCGGGTGGGGGTTGTCGGTCTCAGATAGTAGGAACTCCGAGTAAATTGCAGACATCGATGTCGTTCGTCGCCTACCGTGAAGGAAGACGGCTCCTTCCGTTTCCGGAAATCCCCGTACGGCAGGAAATTTCGGCACGCCCACAAGGCCCTCGCACGTGTCCGTCGCACACCGTGTAATCACCGGCCTTGTGAAGGAAGTGCAGTCATGGACGAAACCACGCGCCGCAACGCCGCCCGAGCCCTCCAGCGCGCCCTCGACCGGCGCGACAACGGAGGCCCGGCCGACGAGGAGCGCTGAGCGTCCCATCATCCGGACGCCGCATGTCGGCCCATGGGACGAAAGGTAGGGTCCCCGCATGTCTCGCAGCATTCGTCTCGCAGTGGTTCCCGGTGACGGCATCGGCCAGGAAGTGGTCGCGGAGGGTTTGAAGGTCCTCGGCGCCGTACTCCCCGCCGACGTCAAGGTGGAGACCACCGAGTACGACCTCGGTGCCCGCCTGTACCACCGCACGGGAGAGACGCTGCCCGACAGCGTGCTCGCCGAGTTGCGCGACCGGGACGCGATCCTGCTCGGCGCCATCGGCGACCCGAGCGTGCCCTCGGGGGTCCTGGAGCGGGGCCTGCTGCTCAAGCTCCGCTTCGCCTTCGACCACCACGTCAACCTGCGCCCGGCCCGCCTGGCGCCGGGCGTCGTCTCACCCCTCGGACCCGACGCGAAGATCGACTTCGTGGTGGTCCGCGAGGGCACCGAGGGCCCGTACACCGGCAACGGCGGCTCGCTGCGCACCGGCACCGAGCACGAGGTGGCCACCGAGGTCAGCGTCAACACCGCGTTCGGCATCGAGCGGGTCGTGCGCGACGCGTTCGCCCGCGCCCAGGCCCGGCCGCGCAAGAAGCTGACCCTGGTGCACAAGAACAACGTGCTGGTCCACGCCGGACACCTGTGGACGCGGATCTTCCAGGCCGTGGCCGCCGACTTCCCCGACGTCACCACCGACTACCTGCACGTGGACGCGGCGACCATCTTCATGGTCACCCAGCCCGAGCGCTTCGACGTGATCGTCACCGACAACCTCTTCGGCGACATCATCACCGACCTCGCCGCCGCCATCGCGGGCGGCATCGGCCTCGCGGCCAGCGGGAACATCAACCCGTCGGGCGAGTTCCCGTCCATGTTCGAGCCGGTACACGGCTCCGCGCCGGACATCGCCGGCCAGGGCAAGGCCGACCCCACCGCCGCGGTGTTGTCGGTGGCCATGCTGCTCGAACACCTCGGCCGGACCGAGGAGGCCCGCCGGGTCGAGGCCGCCGTGTACGCCGACCTCGCCGAGCGGGCGACCCTCGGCGCGCGCACCACGTCGCAGATCGGCGACGCGCTCGCCGCCCGAGTAGCCGGCTGATTCGCCGGCCACCACCACGTCCGTCGACCGGGACCGTCGACGCGTGCCCCCTGCCGGACCGGCGAATCGGTCGTTCGGCGGGACGGGGGCCGCGCCTGTCGGGATCCCGGTCGACTGCGTTAACGTCTCACCGGGTGGAACGCGGGTGCGGTTCCCGGGACACTTCCAGTACGTCCATGTGCGGGAAGCCGGGTACTCGCAGCCCCGGCCCCGCCATACTCCACGGTGAAGGACGAGAACCAGCCATGACGACTGCCGCCCCGCAGGAGCCCTCCCTCCAGGCACCCCTGTCGATCGACCTCAAGCCCACCTCGCATCCGCTGAGCGACGCCGAACGCGCCACGCGTCTGGAGAACCCGGGCTTCGGCCGGGTGTTCACCGAGCACATGGTGACGATCAAGTGGAGCGCCGGACGCGGCTGGTACGACGCGCAGCTCACCCCCTACGCGTCCCTGGACATCGACCCCGCGAACATGACGCTGCACTACGCGCAGTCCATCTTCGAAGGGCTCAAGGCCTACCGCCGCCCCGACGGCAGCGTGGCCACCTTCCGGCCCTACGCCAACGCCGAGCGCTTCCAGCACTCCGCGCGCCGCCTGGCCATGCCGGAGCTGCCCCAGGACCTGTTCGTGGCCGCGGTGGACGCGCTGATCCGCCAGGACATCGCCTGGGTGCCCGGCGCGCCCGAGGAGAGCCTGTACATCCGGCCCTTCATGTTCGCCACCGAGGTCGGACTCGGCGTGCGTCCCTCGAACGAGTTCCTGTTCGTGGTGATCGCCTCGCCCGCGGGCCCGTACTTCGCGGGCGGCGTCAAGCCGGTCTCGGTCTGGCTCTCGCAGGAGTACGTGCGCGCGGTGCCCGGTGGCACCGGCGCGGCCAAGTGCGCCGGCAACTACGCCGCGTCACTGGTCGCCCAGGCCCAGGCCATCGAGCAGGGCTGTGACCAGGTGGTCTGGCTGGACGCGGTGGAGCGTCGCTGGATCGAGGAGATGGGCGGGATGAACCTGTACTTCGTGTACGGGGAGGGCAAGGACGCGCGGATCGTCACCCCGCGCCTGACCGGCTCGCTGCTGCCCGGCATCACCCGCGACTCGCTGCTGCGGCTGGCCGCCGACCGTGGCTACGCGGCGGAGGAGGCGCAGATCTCGGTCGACGACTGGCGCGAGGGCAACGCGGACGGCACCCTCACCGAGGTCTTCGCCTGCGGCACCGCCGCGGTGATCACCCCGGTCGGCTCGGTCAAGTCCACCACCGCGAACTGGACCGTCGGCACGGGCGAGGCAGGCCCGATCACCATGGAACTCCGCAAGGCCCTGGTCGACATCCAAACGGGCCGTGCGGACGACGTGCACGGCTGGACGCATAACATCTAGGCGGCCTCCGGCCGCTCCGGAACGCGCGCTTCGCGCGGTGCGGCTACGCCGCAGCGGCCTCCGGCCGCTCCGGTAAATCGCGCTTCGCGCGGTGCGGCTACGCCGCAGCGGCCTCCGGCCGCTCTCCTCGCACGCTCGTCGATCACCGGTCGACGATCACATCGTGGGCGCCGACGCGCCGGGGAGCGGCCGGATCCGCAGCGGCCTCCGGGGCCCGCGCGCCCGCGCCTCGCAGTAGTCCGCAGCTCGTCCACCCGACGCAACGGGTGGAGCGGGTGGGTATACAAAAATCCGCACCGACCACATAGTGAGACCGCCCGACCACGCGCCGCCGAGTATGCCAAAATCGGAACCATGCAGCAGTGGCTCATTATTAGCCGCAGCGTGCCGGCAACGGGCCGATCCCCCCACAAGGGGTGAGCGAACCGCCCACCGCCCGCACGCAGACCTCTCGCGACCGCGAGGGGTCTTTTTGTTTGCCGCACCATCCACGCGGTGAGCACCCGCGCGCGGGCCCGCCATTTCTGACCGATGGGAGAACCCATGCACCCCACGACGACCGACCCGAGCGCCTTCCACGTCTTCGACACCACGCTCCGGGACGGTTCACAACGCGAGGGCATCAACCTCACGGTGTCCGACAAGCTCACCGTGGCCCGCCATCTGGACGACTTCGGCGTCGGCTTCATCGAGGGCGGCTGGCCCGGCGCGGTGCCGCGCGATACCGAGTTCTTCCGCCGGGCCAAGGACGAACTGCAGTTGGTCAACGCCGTCCTGGTCGCCTTCGGCTCGACCCGCAAGGCCGGTACCACCGCTGCCGCGGACCCCCAGGTGCAGGCACTGCTGGACTCCGACGCGCCGGTCGTGTGCCTGGTGGCCAAGTCGCACGACAAACACGTCTCGCTCGCGCTGCGCACCACGCTCGACGAGAACCTGGAGATGGTCCGGGACACCGTCGCGCACCTGTGTGCGCAGGGCCGCCGGGTGTTCGTCGACTGCGAGCACTTCTTCGACGGCTACCGGGCCAATCCGGGGTACGCGCTGAGCGTGGTCGCCGCCGCGCACGACGCGGGCGCCGAGGTGGTCGTGCTGTGCGACACCAACGGCGGCATGTTGCCCACCGGGGTCCGCGAGATCGTCACCGAGGTGCACGCCGCCACCGGAGCCCGCCTCGGCATCCACGCGCAGGACGACACGGGCTGCGCGGTGGCCAACACCCTCGCGGCCGTCGAGGGCGGTGCCACGCACGTCCAGTGCACCGCCAACGGCTACGGCGAACGGGTCGGCAACGCCAACCTGTTCCAGGTGGTCGGCAACCTCGAACTCAAGCACGACATGCGCGTGCTGCCCGAGGGCAAGCTGCGCGAGATGACCCGGATCTCGCACGCGATCGCCGAGGTGGTCAACCTCGCCCCGTCCACCCACCTGCCCTACGTGGGCGTGTCCGCGTTCGCGCACAAGGCCGGTCTGCACGCGTCCGCGATCAAGGTCGACCCCGACCTGTACCAGCACATCGACCCGGCCCGGGTCGGCAACGACATGCGCATGCTGATCTCGGACATGGCCGGCCGGGCCTCGATCGAACTCAAGGGCCGCGAGCTGGGCTACGACCTCTCCGACGACAAGGACCTGGTCGGCCGGGTGGTCAACCAAGTCAAGGAGCGCGAGGCGGCGGGCTACACCTACGAGGCCGCCGACGCGTCGTTCGAACTGCTGCTGCGCGATGAAAGCCTGGGCCGGGCGCGGTTCTTCACCCTGGAGTCGTGGCGCGCGATCAGCGAACAGCGCGGCGACGGGGTCCCGGTCAACGAGGCGACGGTGAAGCTGTACGCCAAGGGCGAGCGGATCGTGGCGACCGGCGAGGGCAACGGCCCGGTCAACGCGCTCGACCGCGCGCTGCGGCTGGCCCTGGAGCGCATCTACCCGCAGCTCGCGACGTTCGAGCTGATGGACTACAAGGTCCGACTGTTGGAGGGCCGCCACGGCACCGACGCGATCACGCGCGTGCTGGTGGAGACCACCGACGGCAAGCAGGAGTGGAGCACCGTCGGTGTCGCGGAGAACGTGATCGCGGCGTCCTGGCAGGCCCTGGAGGACGCGTACACCTACGGACTGCTCAAGGCGGGCCTGACCCCCGGTGTACGACACACCGAGGGTCCGGACGGCGCGTAGCGGCCGATGTGACGAACCGTCAGGGGCGGCCGGGGCGGAACGAACGCCACCCGTCGCCCCACGGTTCGTCCCAACCCGCCGGCAGCGGCGACAGGGCTCCCGGCGGCGGGGCCGGCAGCACGGACGGAGCGGGCGGGGTGGGTGGAGCGGTGGGCGGCACGGGAGTTGCCGGCGTCACCGTCCGGGGCTGAGGCGGAGCCGGCGGGGCGGGCGGACGCACGGGGGAGGAGGCCAGCGGACTGGCCGCGGTCATCGGGTTCGGCGGCAGCAGCGGTTCGCTCTCCTCGAGACGTGCCAACTCGCGTCCGACGGCGAAGCGTTCCAGGCGCCCCCGGACCTCTTCCGGTTCCCGGGAGACGGAAAGCTCCCGATCGAGGCCGAACTCCTCGGCCGCCGCGCCCGGCAGCAGGTTCGCCTGCGGGGGCCTTCGCGGCAGCCCCGATTCGGTCGTTCCGTCGACCATCGGAAGGCGGGCCGCTTGTGCCGCGCGCCTGCTGTTGTCGTCCACCGAACCCCACCTCGGTTCGTTGTTGGGCCTGCGCCTCAAAACGTTCTGATATCAATTGGGCAACAGATGGCTATGGAAGGACCCTAGCAATGTGTGGGCCGAGGCGGAGACTCGGCCGGGCATGTCGCCGCGTCCTGTCACACGTTTGTCGAATTCCCCGTACAACCCTCGGGAATCCTCCCCGGGCCGTTCGCACGGCGACAACACCTCAGGCGAACCCCGCAATGGGATTCGCCTGAGGTGTGCTGGTGCAAAATACGAAAAAAACAGGTGGAACGTGTACCGAAGGTCAGCGCAGGCGAGCCATCAGAGCATGCTCGACCAGCGTGATCAGGGTCGACTTGGCCGATTCGCGGCGCCGTGCGTCACAGCTCACGATCGGGGTGTCGGGCCCTATTTGCAATGCCTCGCGGACATCCTCCGCGTGGTGGGTCTGCAATCCGTCGAAGCAGTTCAACGCGACGATGAACGGCAGACCGCTGTTCTCGAAGTAGTCGATCGCGGGGAAACAATCGGCGAGTCGGCGGGTGTCCACCAGAACCACGGCGCCGATCGCGCCGCGGACCAGGTCGTCCCACATGAACCAGAATCGGTGCTGACCCGGAGTACCGAACAGGTACAGGATCAGATCCTCGTCCAGCGTGATGCGACCGAAGTCCATCGCGACCGTGGTGGTCTGCTTGTCCGGCGTCGCCGACAGGTCGTCGACCCCGGCGCTCGCGGACGTCATGACCGCTTCGGTACGCAGCGGAGCGATCTCCGAGACGGCACCGACGAGCGTGGTCTTGCCCACGCCGAATCCGCCGGCGACGACGATCTTCGCCGACGTGGTGGAGGACCTGGCGGGAACCGGGCCCGGGCTAGAGCTTGCGAAGTCCACTGAGCACCCTTTCGAGCAGCGTGACGTCCGGCTGCCCCTGGTCGTTCCCGGGCTGGTGGATGACCACCAGGCCGGCTTCGGCGAGATCCGCGACGAGGACGCGGGCGACACCGAGCGGGATGGTGAGCAGAGCCGAGATCTCGGCTACCGACTTGACCTCCCGACACAGCGCGCAGATGCGCTGGTGCTCGGGCAACAGGCCGGGTGGATTGGCCACCTGAGGTGTCGTGGTGACCAAGGCCTCCAGCGCGAGCTGGTAGCGAGGCCGGGTACGACCACCGGTCATGGCATACGGGCGGACCAGGGTCTCGTGAAACTCCTGGTCCCCGTGATCGGACATATCCGAAGGTGTCATCGCGGCAGTGCACCTTGGAGTTCGGCGCGCAGCGCCGGCGTGAGCACGGCGCCCGCGCGATCGACGAGCAGGGCCATCTCGTAGCCGATCAGGCCGATGTCGCACTCCGGCGACGCCAGCACGGCCAACGAGGAGCCGTCCGAAATCGACATGATAAAGAGGAAACCCCGTTCCATTTCCACGACCGTCTGGGTGACGTGCCCGCCCTCGAAGATACGGGACGCACCCTGGGTCAGGCTGGTCAAACCCGATGCGACGGCGGCGAGCTGGTCGGCCCGGTCGCGAGGGAAGCCCTCGGACAGGGCGAGCAGCAGGCCGTCCGCGGAGACCACGACCGTGTGCGACACCCCGGGGGTGTTGTCCACGAAGTTCGTGATCAGCCAGTTCAGGTTCTGCGCGGCCTGGCTCAACGACTTCTCAGTCATGCCTGCTCCTGGTTGTTCTCGTCACGAGGTCGAGGGGCGGATCCCCCGGCCCCGGCGGTGCGACCCTGCTGGATGCCCCGGCGGAAGTTGGTCAGCCGTCCACGGACCTCGTCGGGCGACCGGGACAGGCCCGGCCCGCTCGGCGCGGTCGGTCGACCCGGCTCCCGACGGGACCCGGCCGCGGCAGAGCCCGCACCCGTGTGACCCGGGGCCTGAGCCCCGCCGGACTGCTCGACGCCGCCCGGCACCAGGTTGGCGCGGGGCACACGTCGGGGCAGGCCCGCTCCGGTGGTGCCACCCGAGGACGGCTCACGAGCGGCCTCGGCCGCGCGCCAACCGTCGTCACCCGCGGAGTACCAACCCGACTGCGGCCCCTGCGGGCCGCCGGCGGGGGAGACCGCGGCGGACTGCTCGACGACCTCGTCCGGCTCCGTCGGCGTCCCGAACATGTCGGTGGCGGGCTGCTGACGCCCACCGCCGAACGCCGGTGCCGGCTCGGCCGGTGCCTGCGGCGGATTGGTCGCCATCGGCACCCGACGATCGAGATCGCCCAACGGACCCGGATCCGGGAGCGCCTGCTCGCCTGCCGGTACGGCTCGCTCCCCGCCTCGCGGCGTGGAACGGACCTGCGCGGCACGCATCCGACCGCCGCGGTTGCCCTGGCGGTGGAACCAGTCCGACTCGAGTGTGTCGAAGATGGGAAGCCTACCGTCGTCCCCGGTGCTCGGGGGCGCACTCATGTCCAACTCGGACGGAGCAGGCACCTGTTCGGCGATTTCCTGCGCACCGACGGGCGCGAACGGACCGGTTTCCGAACGACCCGGACCGGCCGGCTCGAACGGTGAGACCGCCGGACGCACATCGCCCTGCGGGCCGCGCACCTGCTCGGCCCTGGCGTGCTCGTCCTGCTCCGACCGCACCGGCAGGGGACGCGTCTGCGCCGGACCGCGCAGCACGGGCAGCGCGTCGCCGGTGTCCATCCCGAGTTCGTCTCCGGACTCGGGCGCCCGCTGCGGCAGTTCGTCGCGACGGGTCAACTCCTCCCGGCGCGGCGCGTCGTAGCCGGACGGCACCTCGGCCGGCGGCGCGACGGGCTCGATCGGCGGCAGCGGCGCCACCGGGGTGAGTTCGTCGTACTCGGTGCCCCAGGTCGGGCGCTGCGGCTCGTCCCGGCGCGGTGCGAGCTCCGCACCCGGGCCGCCGAACTGCCCGGACTGCTCGTAGCCGAGCGGGTCGAGCGGGTCGATGTCGGCCTCGGGACGCGGCTCGTCCGCGTATCCGAACGGTGACGCGAACTGCGAGGTGTCACCCGCGCGTACGGTGCCGTCGCCGAACTGCGGCGCGGCCGGGAAGGACCCGGTGTCCGTGCCGAACTGCGCCTGCTGTGCCTCGGCTCCGAGGTGGTCCTCGGCGGTGCCGAACATCGGCGCCGGCGGCGCGGCCGGGAAGGCGCCCGTGTCCTGGGCCGACGGCCCGACCGGGGCGAACGGGTTGTCCCGACCGGGCGTGGCCGGCGGCGGCGAACTCGGGGCGCGGTGCGCACCGGTGCTGTGCACGCCCGGCTCGCTCGCGAACGGGTTCACCGTGCCCGGGTACGGCGTGTCCTGCCCGGTCGAGGCGTCCTGGAAGGACGGCGCCTCGAAGGACTGGGTGCTGCCGTAGGACGGCTCCTGCTGCACCGGCGCCTGGGCGGGCCGGTTGTCCGCGGCCGGCGTCGGCTGGGGCGGCTGGTTGACCGGCTGCACCGGCGTCTCGGCGCTGCGCTGCGGCAGTTCGCGCCGCCGGTTGCGCTCCTGGGCCCGGCTGCCGACCCGAGGACCGGGCAGGGCCGGCGCGGCGGGCGTGGCCGAGGGCAGTTCCTCGCTCCAGCCGGACACCGCGGCCGCGGTCTTGTCGCCGCCCTTGCTCCACCCGTCGCCGCCCCCGGGGCGGTCGCCCTGGATGAGCTCGATCGGGAGCATGACCAGCGCGGTGGTACCGCCACCCTCGCCCGGCCGGAGCTGGACGCGGATGCCGTGGCGGGTGGCCAGTCGGCCGACCACGAACAGACCCATGCGACGCGAGATGGACACGTCCACCACCGGCGGACGGGCCAGCCGCTGGTTGGCGTCGGCGAGGTCGTCGCCGGTGAGCCCGATGCCGTTGTCGTGGATCTCGATCAGCGCCCGGCCGTCGGGAAGGATGTGGCCGGTGACGCGGACCTTGGTGTGCGGGCTGGAGAACGTGGTGGAGTTCTCCAGCAACTCGGCGAGCAGGTGCACGAGGTCGTTGACCGCGCGGCCGGCGATGTCGGTGGTGGGCAGCGCGCCCAACTCGACCCGCTCGTACTGCTCCACCTCGGAGGCCGCGGCGCGCAGCACGTCGACCAGCGGAACCGGTCGGGTCCAGCGCCGGCCCGGCTCCTCGCCCGCGAGCACCAGGAGGTTCTCACCGTTGCGGCGCATGCGGGTGGCGAGGTGGTCGAGCTTGAACAGGTTGGCCAGCTGGTCCGGGTCCGCCTCGCGGTTCTCCAGGTCGGAGATGAGCGCAAGCTGACGCTGGATCAGGCTCTGGCTGCGGCGCGAGAGGTTGACGAACATCGAGTTGACGTTGCCACGCAGCAGGGCCTGTTCGGCGGCGAGTCGTACGGCCTCGGCGTGCACCGCGTCGAACGCGCGCGCCACCTGGCCGATCTCGTCCCGGGACAACACGCCGATCGGCTCGATGGCCAGGTCCACGTCGCCGGGGTCCGACTCGGAGAGTCGGCGCACCGTCTCGGGCAGCCGCTCCTCGGCGACCTCGAGCGCGGACCGACGCAGCGTGTTGAGCGAACGCACCAGCGAACGGGCCACGATCACACCGAGCAGGATGGTGATCAACAGCGCGCCGACGACGAGGATCGTGTTGACCAGGGCGTCGGTACGGGCCTGGTCGCGCAGGTCCTTCGCGGTGGCGGTCAGCTTCTTGCCCAGCTGGGCCTCGACCTGACCGAGCGCGCCGATCTTGTCCGTGGACAGCGTCCACCAGGTCTGCTGGTTGAACTCGCCGATGTTGTCCAGCTTGGCGTTGCCGCCGGGCTTGGGAGCGGACACCGCGGCGCCGACCATGCCCTTGAACTGCTGGAAGGCCTCTTCGACCAGGGTGATCTTGTCCCGGCTGACGCCCGACTTGTACAGCGCGCTCCAGTCGGCGGGGGCGACGCTGATGAACGCGCGGATCGCGTTCTGCTCGCCCTCGTTCAGTCGCGCGAGCGTCTCGCCCGCCTCCAGCGGGAGGTCGTTCGGCTTGAGCGCGTACGCGACGACCGCGGCGCGCTGCGAGGACGCGTACGCCTTCGCCTCGCCGAACGAACCCAGCGCGCGGGCGCCCTGGATCAGGTCGGCGTCACGGGTGACCTCGGGCGCCTCCTGGTTGATCTGCAGCAGCTGCAGGATCATCTTGTTGTAGGCGTCGATGGTGCTGCGGGTGCTGGTCTTGAAGGCGTCCTGACGGGTGCGGTTCAACTCCGTCAGCGAGTGGCCGATGTCCTTGAGCGTGGCACCGAGCACCGGCATCGAGTCGGTGTTCAGCTTCGCGGCGCTTGCGTTGTAGACGGTGACCTGGTCGTCGGTGGTCTTCTTGGCCTTGTTCACCTCGCCCGTCAGATCCGCCGACGGAGCCACGCTCGCCTGCGCGAGCAGGTCGCGTTCCTGCTCCAGCCACGCGGCCAGCGTCGACGCCTGGTCGATGATGGCCGATGCCTTTTGCACCGTGTCCATCTCTTGCGTCTTGTCGATCGACGACTGGATACGCAGGCCGCCGAGCAACGCGGCGACCACGACCGGGAGCAGGAGCAGCGCGGTGATCCGGGTGCGGATGCGCCAGTTCCTGATCGAGAACAGCAACTTGAGCCGGGACGGTGCCGTCCCGGCGGGCCGGGCTGCCCCGGCGCCGGCTAGGGAGTCCCCGACGGAGTCGGGGGTCTCGTTGGCGTCCTGGGGTCCGCTGGCTTGCTGCGGGGCTCGCACCTCCGGCGTGGCGGGGCCGGCCGTGGCCGGGGCCCCTGCGGAGTCGTGCTGCTTCTTCCGACGTCCCTGCACTAGCGTCGCAACCTCTTGTGACCAGTCGTTAGACCCGCCGGTAAGGCGAGGCTCGTGTGCGCGTAAATCCCTGGATTCGCGTTCTTCCCAGGGCACCTCCGTCGCGCTCGCGCGACAAGGTGAAGGAACTCCGCTTGTTGGGAACCACCCCCGTGGTCGCAGGCATTTCAGCACAGCCACGGGGCCGCAACAAGATAGCGGGGTCCGGACAAACCGTGATTCAACCCGATCTCGGCGATTAAGCCGTTTCGGGCGGCATTCAGCCGGTATTAACGGACGATCAGGGGCAAAATGCCATACGTTTGTCGAGGTTCCGGGGAGGTGAAAATCACATATTGATGTGCCGGCTCGAACACCTGGTGTAAACCGTGATGTGCGGTCGGTGAGCAGCAGCCGTGGGTGACCCGTGACCACCCCCGACGTAACCACGGGTAATCTTGGCGGGCAAGACTGCACAGGGTGCACGACATCGCACCCCGCGCGCATCTGTGGACGAGAACGAGCGAGAACAGCGAGAACCGGGAACCGTGGACACCATCAGCACGCACCGCCCCAGCACGGCCAACCCCAGGCGTACGCAGGTCGACGCGGTGCTACCGCGTCAGCGCACGACAGAGGCCGCCCGGTCGGTCATCGCCGAGGTGCGCACCGCGAACCCCCGGCGGACGAACCTGATGGACGTCCCGACCGACGCCGACACCTCGGCCTGAGCCGCCGACGTCCCGGATCCACCGCCGGCCGCACGCCCCTCGCACCCTTCCCCCGTCACGCCCGTCACCTGCGCATCCGCCGCGGCGCGACGCCGACCCGGGTCGCGCCCGCGTAGCCTTGGGCACGTCTCGTTCGTGACTCTCCGGCAAGGGTGACCCCATCGTGCGCATCGCCAGGTTCTCCACCGACGATTCCGTCTCCTTCGGGGTGGTGACCGGCGACGCCGACCGACCCGAGTCACTGGTCGTACACGCCCTCGCGGGCCACCCCTTCGGCGAACTGCGGCCCACCGGCGCGCAACACGCGCTGTCCTCGGTGCGCCTGCTCGCGCCGGTGTTGCCCAGCAAGGTGGTGGCGATCGGCAAGAACTACGCCGCGCACGCCGCCGAGATGGGCAGTGCGCTCCCGGACGCGCCGATCACCTTCCTCAAGCCGTCCACGTCCGTGATCGGACACGGCGACGGCATCGCGTACCCGCAGATCTCCGACGAGGTGCACCACGAGGCCGAACTGGCCGTGGTGATCGGCCGGATGTGCCGCGACGTGCCCGCCGAGCGGGTGGCGGAGGTGATCTTCGGCTTCACCTGCGCCAACGACGTGACCGCGCGCGATCTGCAGCGCACCGAGGGCCAGTGGGGCCGGGCCAAGGGCATGGACACCTTCTGCCCGCTGGGCCCTTGGGTGGAGACCGACATCACGCTCGACCAGGTCACCGAGGGCGAGGGGTTGACCGTGGCGTGCACGGTCAACGGCGAGGTGCGCCAAGCCGGCAGCACCGGGCAGATGATCCGCACCGTCACCGAGTTGATCGTGCACGTCACCCAGGCGATGACGCTGCTGCCCGGCGACGTGCTGCTGACCGGCACGCCGGCGGGGGTCGGACCACTGCACGTGGGCGACCGGGTCTCGGTCACCGTGGGTGGCGTCGGCACCCTCACGAACACCGTGGTCAAGCGCGGCTGAACGGGTCTTCCGCGCACGTCGTGGGCGGGCCGGCCGGACTTGTGGTGGTTCGAACGGGGGACCGGTAACCCGTTTTGGTCACGCGCGCCTCATCGGGTAAAGTTCTTCTCGTGCCGCCCCGCAAGGGAGCAGCGCGGAGCGAAGTCCTCGCAAAAACCCCCGGGTAAGGCGAAGGACCGAGCATTGGGGTATGGGGTAATTGGCAGCCCGACGGTTTCTGGTTCCGTTAGTCTAGGTTCGAGTCCTGGTACCCCAGCTGCATCGCCTTCGGGCGATGTCGCTGGTAAGAGTTGATGATTGCGATCTGGCCCCGTTGTGTAGTGGCCTAGCACGCCGCCCTCTCAAGGCGGTAGCGCGGGTTCGAATCCCGTCGGGGCTACCAGATCGTCACCGTGTCGCCTCGCAGGCGGCTCGGAGCAACACCGGCAATACGAGGCCCCGTTGTGTAGTGGCCTAGCACGCCGCCCTCTCAAGGCGGTAGCGCGGGTTCGAATCCCGTCGGGGCTACCTCGAAGAAGAAGACCTCTCGCACTCGCGGGAGGTCTTCTTTGTTTCCCGGGCACGGTGTGCCGACGCGGCGCCGATGTGGGTGCCGACGCGGAGGGTCGGGGGTACACCCCGCGCGGGCCGCGTCGGCGATCGCCCCGGCGGCGCCGGCCCGGACGCTCGGCGGCGTCCGGGGTCGACGGGGGTCAGACCTCCACCTGGGCCCGGCGCAGTGCGTCGGACAACTTGGCGGCGGCCTCCATCACGGCCTGCGCGTGCAGCCGCCCGGGGTGCCGGGTCAGCCGCTCGATCGGGCCGGAGACGGACACCGCGGCCACCACGCGGTTGCTGGGGCCGCGCACGGCGGCGGAGACGGACGCGACGCCCGGCTCACGTTCGCCGATGCTCTGCGCCCAGCCGCGGCGCCGCACGCCGGAGAGCGTGGTGGCGGTGAACCGCGCGCCCTGCAGACCCCGGTGCAGCCGCTCCGGCTCCTCCCAGGCGAGCAGGCACTGCGCGGCCGAACCGGCCTTCATCGGCAGCGTGCTGCCGACGGGGACGGTGTCGCGCAGGCCGGAGAGCCGCTCGGCCGCGGCCACGCACACGCGCATGTCGCCCTGGCGCCGGTAGAGCTGCGCGCTCTCGCCGGTGATGTCGCGCATGTGCGCGAGCACCGGGTGCGCGGCGGCGAGCAGCCGGTCCTCGCCGGCCGCGGCGGCCAGCTCGGCCAGCCGCGGGCCGAGCACGAAGCGACCCTGCATGTCGCGGGCGACCAGACGGTGGTGCTCCAGGGCGACCGCGAGTCGATGCGCCGTGGGCCGGGCAAGACCGGTTATGGCGACGAGTCCCGCGAGCGTGGCGGGACCGGCTTCGAGCGCGGCCAGCACGACAGCGGCCTTGTCGAGAACGCCGACTCCGCTAGAATTGTCCATGCCTTGATATTGCCGTCTCGGATTACGAGACGCAAGTCCACCCTCGGGCCCGGTGCCGGCACAGTGGCGCAACGCGCCGAGCCGACCACCGGAGAACAGCCGGGAAGCGTCGGGACGTGGGCACGCGTCAGGGCGTCGATCGCGGATACGGAATCAGCCGCACCCGCGCGACACGAGGGACACACAGCGCCGGCAATGGCGCCGGCCGGAGGGACAGCGATGGGACGGACACTCGCGGAGAAGGTCTGGGACGCACACGTGGTGCGTCGCGCGGAGGGCGAGCCGGACCTGCTCTACATCGACCTGCACCTGCTGCACGAGGTGACCAGTCCGCAGGCGTTCGACGGTCTGCGTCAGGCCGGCCGCCCGGTCCGGCGCACCGATCTCACGATCGCGACCGAGGACCACAACACGCCGACGCTCGACGTCGACAAACCCATCGCGGACCCGGTCTCGCGCGCCCAGATCGAGACGCTGCGCAAGAACGCCGCCGAGTTCGGGGTCCGGATCCACTCGCTGGGCGACGTGGAACAGGGCATCGTGCACGTGGTCGGCCCGCAGCTCGGGCTGACCCAGCCGGGCACGACCGTGGTCTGCGGGGACAGCCACACCGCGACCCACGGCGCGTTCGGCGCACTGGCGTTCGGCATCGGCACCAGCCAGGTCGAGCACGTGCTGGCCACCCAGACACTGCCGATGGCGCCGTTCAAGACGATGGCGGTGACCGTCGAGGGCGCGCTGCCCGAGGGGGTCGGTGCCAAGGACCTGATCCTCGCGGTGATCGCGCGGATCGGCACCGGCGGCGGTCAGGGCTATGTCATCGAGTATCGCGGTCAGGCGATCCGCAACCTCTCGATGGAGGGCCGGATGACCGTGTGCAACATGTCGATCGAGGCCGGCGCCCGGGCGGGCATGATCGCCCCGGACGAGACCACGTTCGCGTACCTGGACGGCCGCCCGCACGCGCCGCAGGGCGCCGACTGGGACACCGCCGTCGCGTACTGGCGGAGCCTGGTCACCGATGAGGACGCGGTGTTCGACAAGGAAGTGGTGATCGACGCGGCCGAACTCTCGCCGTTCGTCACCTGGGGGACCAACCCCGGCCAGGGCGCGCCGCTGGCCGAGTCGGTGCCGGACCCGGTCGCGATCGTGGACCCGGTCGAGCGTGCGGCGGCCGAGAAGGCCATCGCGTACATGGGTCTGACGGCTGGCCAGAAACTGCGCGACATCGCGGTGGACACGGTCTTCGTCGGCTCGTGCACCAACGGCCGGATCGAGGACCTGCGCGAGGTGGCCGACATCGTCAAGGGCCGCAAGGTCGCCGACGGTGTGCGGATGCTGGTCGTTCCGGGTTCGGTGCGGGTCTCGCTCCAGGCCGTTTCCGAGGGCCTGGACAAGGTGTTCACCGAGTTCGGCGCCGAGTGGCGCTATGCGGGCTGCTCGATGTGCCTGGGCATGAACCCCGACCAACTCGCCCCCGGCGAGCGCAGCGCGTCCACGTCCAACCGCAACTTCGAGGGACGGCAGGGCAAGGGCGGCCGTACCCACCTGGTCTCGCCGCAGGTCGCCGCCGCGACCGCCGTGCTGGGCCACCTGGCCGCCCCCGCCGACCTGAGCACCGCAGGAGTCTGAGCCATGGAAGCCTTCACCACCCACACCGGAACGGCCGTCCCGCTGCGCGAGAGCAACGTGGACACCGACCAGATCATCCCCGCGCACTGGCTCAAGAAGGTCACCCGCGACGGTTTCGAGGACGGTCTGTTCGAAGCCTGGCGCAAGAACCCGGAGTTCGTGCTGAACCGGCCCGAGCGCGCCGGCGCCACGGTCCTGGTGGCCGGTCCCGACTTCGGCACCGGGTCCTCCCGGGAACACGCCGTATGGGCGCTGCAGAACTACGGGTTCAAGGCGGTGATCTCGGCGCGCTTCGCGGACATCTTCCGCGGCAACTCGCAAAAGGGCGGGCTGCTGACCGTGGTACTGCCGCAGGAGACCGTCGAACGCCTGTGGGCGCTGACCGAGGCGGACCCGACCGCCGAGATCACCGTCGATCTGGTGGGTCGTCAGGTGCGCGCGGGCGAGATCGTCGCCGACTTCGAGATCGACGACTACACCCGCTGGCGCCTCCTCGAGGGGCTGGACGACATCGGTCTGACCCTGCGTCACGAAGAGGACATCACCTCGTTCGAGGCGAACCGACCGAGTTGGCTGCCGCGCACCCAGCCGGTGGGTTGATCACGAACTCCCTTGCAAAATAGGCCGATCGGCCGAAAATGAACGGCGGGACGCGGTTGCGTCCCGCCGTTCGCGTGTTCGGGATTCGCCCCAATGGCCGCCCCGTTGTGCCCATAGCCGGATGAGCTGTCACAATTGCGGTGTGGAGCACCAAGGCCGACACGTGAACGAGTTCGAAGAAGTGGAACTCTTCGCCGAACTGGCCACCCGGTTGAAGGTCGCCCACGCCCGGGTGCGTAGGCTCCGACTACCGAACGAGGCGAAAGTGGCGCTAATCCGCCGCTTGTTGGTCATCACCGACGCGGCAAAGCATGATTTGGCGGACGCCGACCGGCGACTGACCAAGTTGATGGACGAGTTGGACGCGGGGCCCGCGAGTTCGCGGGACACCGCCGAAGCCTGAATCCGTTGCGACACAAGGGTGATTCGCCCGTTCGGTAATTGCTTCGGCACTTTTGGATGCTTAGCGTGCCCAATGCCGGCTGAACTGTCCCGGCATCGGTTTCCGAAGGGGAAGACGTGAACAAGGCGCAGCTCGTCGAGGCGGTCGCTGACCGACTGGGTGGCCGCAAGGCCGCCGCAGAGGCAGTCGATGCCGTCCTCGACACCATCGTTCGTGCGGTGACGGCGGGAGACCGGGTGTCCATCACGGGCTTCGGCTCGTTCGAGAAGGTGGACCGTCCGGCTCGATACGCCCGCAACCCGCAGACCGGTGAGCGGGTGCGCGTCAAGAAGACCTCGGTGCCGCGCTTCCGCGCGGGCCAGGGCTTCAAGGACTACACCAGCGGGACGAAGAAGCTTCCGAAGCCCAACGTGAAGAGCGCGGCTGCCAAGAGCAGCCCCACTCCGCGCGTGGTCGCGACGGACGCCGCGGCGCCCGCCGCGAAGGTGACCACTCGCAAGACCACCGCGACGACCAAGGCGTCGGCGAAGCCGGCGACCTCGCGCGCCGCCGCGGTCAAGACCCCGGCCGCCACCACGCGCAAGACCGCGGCCGCGGCCAAGACCCCGGCGACCGCGAAGCCCGCCGCCAAGAAGGCGACCAAGGCGCCCGCGACCAAGGCGGCGACCAAGCCGGCCGCGGCGAAGAAGGTCACCGCCAAGGCCGCGACCACCACCAAGGCCACCACCACCAAGGCCGTCAAGAGCACCCCGGCCGCGGCCAAGGCTCCGACGACCAAGGCGAAGGCGACCAAGGCCGCGCCGAAGGCCGCGACCGCCAAGCCGGCCGCGGCCAAGCCCGCCGCCGCCAAGGCGCCCGCGGCCAAGAAGACCGCGACCAAGCGCGCGGCCAAGAAGGCCTGACGCGACGGACTTCGTGAGCCGGCGGTAGATGTACGACGGCGACGGGCCGGAACCCCACCCCGGGGTTTCGGCCCGTCGCCGTATGTTCGATCGTGGTCCGGTCCGTCGGCGCGGGTCGCGGGCGGTGCGGCCGGCGAGGTCAGCGCGGCGGATCCGGCAGCGTGTACAGCGTCACCAGCACCACCCGTCCGCCGGCCGGGTCCAGGGTCATCCGAACCCGCTGGCCGGGGCGCAGGAAACGCATCCCGCCGGCGTCGAACGCCGCCGCGTCGAAGGGCACGGGAGAGCCGTCGTCGAGCAGCACGACGCCCTCACGCGAGTCGGTCTCGAAGGTGTACACGGTGCCCTGCATACCCCCATTGTCACCGCCGTCCGACCCGCCGCGGAACCGACGCGGCGTCAGGAGGCGGCGGCACGCGGCGAAAACGGCACGGACGGGAGCACCGCGGCGGTGGCCGCGCCGACCCCGAGCCCGATCGCGGCCCGCAGATCCTCGCCGGTGTCCACATCCCGGCGCACCGAATCCACGTCGTAGGGCGTGAGTTCGACCGCACCCGAGGCCAGGTGACGGGCCCGCGAGGGGCCGCCGAAGCCCGGCGCCAACGCCACCCCGGGTGCGGCCGCGAGCAACGTGGTGCCCACCCCCGCCGTGTCCGCCAGGAACGCCCGCCGCACACCCGTCGCGGCGGCCAGCACCCGATCCAACTCCTCGGCCCGCAACGCCGGGAGGTCGGCGGACAGTGCCGCGACGCCGGTGCGCGGTCGGGCCGCGCCGGCGATCCGGGCCCCGTGTGCGAGCGCGGCGTTCAGCCCGCCGCCGACATCGGCCACGACGTCGGCGCCCAGCCCCCGGATCGCCGCGGCGACCCGGTCGTCGTCGGTGACCACGAGCACCCCGTGCACCCGGTCGCAGGTCAGCGCGGTGCGGACGGTGTCGAGCGCGAAGGCGAGGGCGAGTTCGGGGCGATGGCCGGGACCGATCGCGCCGGCGAGGCGGCTCTTGGCGATCGACAGCGGCTTCACCGGCACCACGAGCCGCCATCGGGGCGGGGCGGAGCGGACGTGGTCGCCGGGGTCCGCGGCGCGGCGCGGGGCGGTGGAATCCGTGGCGGGGGACATCGGCAAGATCCTCGCATCCGTACCGTAAGCCCATATCCTCATCGGTCGACGAGGACGTTTCTCGACAATGCGGAAGGCCCAGGGGAAACTATGGGGTCCGCCGTACAGCATCGATGTTCCGCCAGCATCGATGTTCCACGCCGCACGCGGGGAACGTCGATGGTGTGAGGAGCGACACGGCCGCGGAACATCGCGGTGTGCGTCCGCGCCGACACACTTACGAATTTGAACCACATGAACGGGAGGAACGCCGGTGGCCCGCCGAAGGATCGGTTTCTGGTACCGCCTGGCGGTCGTGGTGGTCAAGCCCCTGCTGTTGCTGTTCACCAAACGCGACTGGCGGGGCACCGAGAACATCCCGACGTCGGGCGGGTTCGTCACGGCGGTGAACCACATCTCCTATGTCGACCCACTGACCTACGCGCATTTCCAGTACGACACCGGCCGAGTGCCGCGCTTCCTGGCCAAATCCGGCCTGTTCAAGATCCCGTTCGTCGGGCGGGTGCTGGCCGGCGCCGGGCAGATCCCGGTGTACCGGGACTCCGCCGACGCCGCGCTCGCGTTCCGCGCGGCCGTGGAGGCGGTCGAGAAGGGCGAGTGCGTCGCGGTCTACCCGGAGGGCACGATCACCCGGGACAAGACGTTGTGGCCGATGCTCGGCAAGACCGGTGCGGCCCGGATCGCGCTGACCACCGGTGCGCCGGTGATTCCGGTCGCGCAGTGGGGCGCGCACGAGTTGTTGCCGCCGTACACGAAACGACCCCGCTTGTTGCCGCGCAAGACGATGCACGTGCTGGCCGGCCCGCCGGTCGACCTGGACGAGTTCCGGGGGCGCGAGTTGACCGCCGACGTACTGCGCGGCGCGACCGACCGGATCATGGAGTCGATCACCGAGCTGCTGGTCAAGCTGCGGGACGAACCGGCCCCGCCGAACGCCGGCGTGCGCCGGGGACCGGGCCGCAAGGGTGCGGTCGAGGGCGCCGAGGGCGCCGAGGGAGTCGAGGGAGTCGAGGTCGAGCCGACGGACGCCAAGCCGACGGACACCGAGACCGACGGCACCGCCGGCACCGCGGGCGGTCGCGCATGACGCGCTGCGCGGTATTCGGCATGGGGTCCTGGGGGACTGCCTTCTCGATCGTGCTCGCCGAGGCGGGGTGCGACGTGGTGATGTGGGGGCGGCGCCCGGAGCAGGCCGATGCGATCAATACGCGGCACGAGAACGAGGAATACCTCCCCGATATCGCGCTGCCGGTCGGCATCGAGGCCACCACCGATCCCGCCAAGGCCGCCGAGGGCGCGGAGTTCGTGGTGTTGGCGGTGCCGTCGCAGACCCTGCGCGGCAACCTCACCGCGTGGGCGCCGTTGTTGTCCGAAGACGCGATCCTGGTCAGCCTGATGAAGGGCGTCGAACTGGGCACCGCGAACCGGATGAGCGAGGTGATCCGCGAGGTCGCGGGTGTGCCCGAGGGTCGGATCGCGGTGGTCAGCGGCCCCAACCTGGCGATGGAGATCGCCCAGCGCCAGCCCGCCGCGAGTGTGGTCGCGTGCACCGACGAAGACGTCGCCCGGCGACTTCAGGAGGCGTGCCACACGTCCTACTTCCGCCCGTACACCAACACCGACGTGGTCGGCTGCGAACTCGGCGGCGCGGTCAAGAACGTGATCGCGCTCGCCGTCGGGATGGCCGACGGCATGGGCATGGGCGACAACACCAAGGCGACGCTGATCACCCGCGGTCTGGCCGAGACCGCCCGCCTGGGTGCGGCGATGGGCGCGGACGCGCACACCTTCGCGGGCCTGGCCGGTCTCGGCGACTTGGTGGCGACCTGTACCTCGCCACTGTCGCGCAACCGCACCTTCGGCGAGAAGATCGGCCGCGGCACGCCGATCGAGGAGGCGGTCCGGGACAGCCGGCAGATCGCCGAGGGCTTCAAGTCCTGTGAATCGGTACAGATGTTGGCCCGTCGGTACGGCGTCGAGATGCCGATCACCGACGTGGTCGTGTCGATCATGCACGGCGGCAAGCCCCCGACGGTCGGCATGGCCCTGCTCTCCCGCTCCGCCAAGCCGGAACGCTACGAGTCGTGACCGGCGGCGTCGACCGGGTCGGGGCACCTTCGTCGCGGTCCGGTCGGCGTCGTCGCGGCGGGCCGTCCCTGCGCTCGAACGCGCGCCGGGATAGGGTTGTTCGACCATGAACGACCTTTCGGGCACCCCCCACTTCTCCTCGCGCCCCCGCGTCGCGGTCGTCTTCGGCGGCCGCAGCTCCGAGCACGCGATCTCCTGCGTCACCGCAGGGAGTGTGCTGGCCGCGATCGACCGCTCCAAGTACGACGTATTGCCGATCGGGATCGGTACCGACGGGCGCTGGATGCTCGTCGGGGACGATCCGACCCGGCTGGCGATCCGGGGCGACCGGTTGCCCGAGGTCACCGATGTCGCGGAGTCCAACGCGACGCTGGTCCTGGCCGCCGACCCCACGGCGCGCGAGATCACCGTGCTCGAACCCGGCATGCTGCCCAAGCTGCTGGGCGAGATCGACGTGGTCTTCCCGCTCCTGCACGGCCCCTACGGCGAGGACGGCACGTTCCAGGGCTTCCTGGAAATGGCCCAGGTGCCCTATGTCGGGTCGGGTGTGCTGGCCAGCGCGGCGAGCATGGACAAGGAATACATGAAGGCCCTGTTCGCCGGCTTCGGCCTGCCCTCGGGCCCGTATGCCACGGTCCGCCCCCGGGAATGGGAGCGCGACCCGGCCGCCGTGCGCGAGGCGGTGTCCTCGCTGGGCTTCCCGGTGTTCGTCAAGCCCGCCCGGGCCGGCTCCAGCATGGGCATCACCAAGGTGCACCGGATCGAGGACCTGGACGCGGCGATCGAGGAAGCCCGCCGGCACGACCCCAAGGTGGTCGTCGAGGGCATGCTGACGGGCCGTGAGATCGAGTGTGGCGTACTGGAGTTCGAGGACGGACCGCGGGCGAGTCTGCCCGCCGAGATCCGGGTCGGTGGCGACCACGAGTTCTACGACTTCGCCGCCAAGTATCTGCCCGACAACGGCACCGAACTGGACGTGCCGGCGGCGCTGACCAAGGAACAGACCGCCGAGGTGCAGCGACTCGCGATCGCCGCCTTCGAGGCGCTGTCCTGCGAGGGCCTGGCCCGGGTGGACTTCTTCCTGCTGGAGAACGGGCAGTTCGTGATCAACGAGGTGAACACGATGCCGGGCTTCACGCCGGTGTCGATGTACCCGAGCATGTGGCGGGCCACCGGCGTGGACTACCCCGAACTGGTCGACCGGCTGATCTCGGCGGCACTGCGCCGCCCGAACTCGCTGCTGCGCTAGGACCCGAGACGTGAGTGGCGGCCGACGCTTCGGTCGCCGCTCACTGCTCCGACAGGTCCAGCGTGGCCGGCACCGCGCGGCTGACCGCGTCCGCGACGTCGACCAGCGGCGCGGCCGGCTCGGCGAACTTCTTCGGCACCGACACCTCGACGTTGGCCCGACGGTAGACGGTGGTGAAGCGCACTCCGCCGGCGTAGTTCGAGAACGCCCACGTCACCCCGTTCACCTCGACCGAGTCGGCGGGCTCCGAGTTCACCTTGGTCGGGTCGCTCACCCGCATCGACGCGGGCAACCCCACCCCGCAGCGCAGCACGATCGCCGGATCACCCCACGCGGCGATCAGCGGGGACTTCGGCGAGACCTCGCGCGGCCCGGCGTTCATCACCTTGCTCGGCAGCGCGTCGTGCAGGGCCCGGCACGCCTCGGTCGCCGCCCCCGGCGCCGGCGTCGGCGCGGTCACCTCGATCCGCCCCGACCCGTCGCCGCATCCCGTCGCGGTCAGCGCGAGGACCGGAAACAGGCACGCCAGAACATGGGGAGAGAGCACGCCCTCGATCCTAGGCCCTGTCCGGCGGATCTCGGCGGGTCCGCCGGACAGGGCCGCCGGACAGGGCCCGGGCGCGTCGGGTGCGGCACTCCTTCGTCGGGGTCAGCCCAGATTGACCACCGGACACGTCAGGGTGCGGGTGATGCCGTCGATGCGCTGCACCTCGGCGACCACCAGGCGGCCCAACTGGTCCACGTCGGTGGCCTCGGCCCGCACGATCACGTCGTAGGGGCCCGTGACGTCGTCCGCCCGGGTCACCCCCGGCAGTGCGGCGACGGCTCTGGCCACCGACGCCGAACGGCCGACCTCGGTCTGGATCAGGATGTATGCCTGTACCACCACGGCCTCCCGGCGCGCAGGATGATGGGATCTTGACGGGATCCCCGCTGCTGCGACCATTGTCGGCCCGGCGGGGCTCGGCGACCACAGCGGTAGCCGATGCATCACAGGTGCCGGATCCCGAACCGGCATCTCGAACAGGCATCCCGAAGACACACCCGGAACAAACATCGTCGACGAGGCGGATCAGGGCTGATGGGCATGGCAGGAGAGCGGCGATGAGCGGGACGCTGGGCGATCTCGGCGAGTTCGGCCTGATCGGGGCGCTGGTCGCGCGCGTGCCGACGGGGCCGCACGTGTCCCTGGGGCCGGGCGACGACGCCGCCGTGGTCGCCGCCGCCGACGGTCGGGTGGTGGCCACCATGGACCTGCTCGTCGAGGGTCGGCACTTTCGGCGCGACTGGTCGACCGCGTACGACGTGGGCCGCAAGGCCGCCGCGCAGAATCTGGCGGACGTCGCGGCGATGGGCGCGGTGCCGACCGCGCTGCTGATCGGGCTGTGCGGGCCGCCCGACCTGCCCACCGGGTGGGCGCTGGAGCTGTACGACGGCCTGCGCGACGAGTGCGCGGTGGTCGGGGCGGGTGTGGCGGGGGGCGACGTGGTCGGCGGCGACACGGTCACGGTCGCGGTGACCGCGCTCGGCGACCTCCAGGGGCGCGCCCCGGTCGTGCGCTCGGGGGCCCGACCGGGCGACGTGGTCGCGGTCGCCGGCTGGCTGGGCTGGTCGGCGGCGGGGCTGGCGATCCTGGGCCACGGGCACCGCGCGCCGCGCGCGTTCGTGGAGGCGCACCGCCGGCCCGAGCCGCCCTACGACGCCGGGCCCGGCGCGGCGGTCCTGGGCGCGACCTCGATGATCGACGTCAGCGACGGTCTGCTCGCCGACCTGGGCCACGTCTCGCGCGCGTCCGGGGTGCGGATCGACGTGTTGTCCGACCGGCTGGACGTACCGGCGCAGATGCGCGACGTGGCGCGTGCGCTCGGCGCCGATCCGCTCAACTGGGTACTCACCGGCGGTGAGGACCACGCGCTCGCGGCGACCTTCCCGGCGGGCACCGCGCTGCCGGCGCGCTGGCGGGTGATCGGACGGGTGCACACGGGCACGGGGGTCACCGTGGACGGGCGCGACCCCGACGTCGCCGGCGGGTGGGATCACTTCGACCGCGGCTGAGGGTCGTGGGTCGAAGATCGGTCGGGGCCGTCGGGGGCGGGAAAGTGGGCCGGAAACGGGCGCGGATAGGCTGCACGGCATGGTGCAGACTCCTCCGCGTGTGCTGACGGTGGCCGGCTCCGACTCCGGCGGCGGCGCCGGGATCCAGGCCGACCTGAAGACGATGCTGGCCCACGGCGTGCACGGGATGAGCGTGATCGCCGCGGTGACCGCGCAGAACTCGCTCGGCGTCCAGGGCTACTGGGAGCTGCCGGCCGAGGCGGTGCGGGCCCAGTTCCGCAGTGTGGTGGACGACATCGGCGTGCAGGCGATCAAGACCGGGATGCTCGCGTCGCCGAACCTGGTGGCGGTGGTCGCCGAATTGCTGGGCGACGTACGGGTGCCGGTGGTGGTCGACCCGGTGGCCTCGTCCAAGCACGGCGACACGCTGCTCGCCAACGACGCGCTGGAGACCCTGCGCACCCGGCTGCTGCCGGTGTCCACGCTGGTCACCCCCAACCTGTACGAGGTCGAGCTGCTCACCGGCCACAAGGTGCGCGAGCGTGCCGACATGCGCGGCGCGGCCGAGGCGATGCTCGGCTTCGGCCCGAGCTGGGTCCTGGTCAAGGGCGGCCACCTGGAAGGCGAGGCCGCGGACCTGCTCTTCGACGGCACCGACGAGCGGTGGTTCACCAGCCCGCGCTACGACAACCGGCACACCCACGGCACCGGCTGCACGCTGGCCAGTGCGATCGCCTCGCGGCTCGCGCTCGGCGACACCGTGCCGGACGCGGTGGCCGCGGCGAAGGAGTACGTCACCGGCGCGATCCGGGCCGGCTTCCCGCTCGGCGAGGGCATCGGTCCGGTGGACCACGCCTGGCGGTGGCGCGACCGGTTCTGAGCGACGCACGGGCCCGGGGGCACGGCCGATCCCCGGTCCCGTAGCGACCCGCCCCGGACATGCCGAAGGGCCGGTCCACCCAGAGGTGAACCGGCCCTTCGAGAAGTCGAGCAGTCGCGCGACTAGCGGGAAACCTTGCCCGCCTTGATGCACGAGGTGCAGACGTTGAGGCGCTTCGGCGTGGCACCGACCTTCGCACGCACCGTCTGGATGTTGGGGTTCCAGCGACGGGGCGTCCGGCGGTGAGAGTGCGAAATGCTGTTGCCGAAGCCCGGCCCCTTGCCGCAGACGTCGCAGTTGGCAGCCACGGGAACACTCCAAAGACGAATGGGAATTGCGTACGAACGCGTGCCGGCGAATGCCGGACAACCGCAGAAGAGTAACCGACGGACCAGGCGATGCGCGAACCCGGGATGATCCGGGCATGGGCAATCGGTCGATCTCGCCATGCTTCCCGCCAAGCCTAACCCATCCGGGTCGGCCGCTTCACCGCTCCCCGTCTCGATAGCCTGCCGGCGAACGGGACGCGCACAATCGGATTCGTACAGGAGGTGGGCGTGCAGGGCCTGCTGGGAGAGCTGGACGGTCCGGCGGTACGCCGCTGGGGTCGCGTCGCACTGGAGTTGCTGGGCCGGGCGCGCGAGGAGATCGACGCGCTCAACGTGTATCCCGTGCCCGACGGCGACACCGGCACGAACCTGTTCCTGACCCTTGAATCGGGAACCGCCGAGGTCGACGCGCTGTTCGGCGCCGACCTGCCCGAACCCGATCTGCCGACCGCCTTCCGGGCGCTCGCGCACGGTGCGCTGATGGGCGCGCGCGGCAACTCCGGGGTGATCCTCAGCCAACTCCTGCGCGGCATGGCCGAGCGCTTCGAGGCCGAGCAGGTCGCGGCGCGCGCGAGTGGCCGGGAGGTGCCCGCCGGGCTCGCCCTCGCGCACGCGCTGCGCACCGCCGCCGACGCCGCGTACGCGGCGGTGGCCCGGCCGGTCGAGGGGACCATGCTCACCGTGGCCCGGGCCGCGGCCGATGCCGCCGCCGGGGCGGGCGAGGAGATCCGACCGGTGGTGCGCGCCGCCGCGACCGCCGCCCGCGGCGCGCTGGCGCGTACCCCCGAGCAGTTGGACGTGCTGCGCCGGGCGGGTGTGGTGGACGCCGGTGGGCGTGGGCTGACCGTGCTGCTCGACGCGCTGCTCGCGGTGGTCACCGGCGAGCGCTCGGCGTACCGGATCCACCCGCACCAGGTGCACACGCCCGTCCCGGTCCCGTACGCCGACCCCGTCGGATCCGAGGAGGACGCCGGCGGTGGGCCCGGGTTCGAGGTGATCTACCTGCTCGACGCGCCCGACGACGCGCTGCCGGCGCTGCGCGAGCGGCTGGGCGCGCTCGGCGACTCGCTCGTGGTGGTCGGCGGCGAGGGGTTGTGGAACGTGCACGTGCACGTGGACGACGCGGGCGCCGCCGTCGAGGCGGGCATCGCCGCGGGCCGCCCGCACCGGATCCGGATCACCCACCTGGAGCGGGTGCTCGTCGGCACCGCGGCCCCCGAACCCGCGCCGACGCGCGGGATCGTCGCGGTCGCCCACGGCGACGGCCTGGCCACGCTGTTCGCGGAGAACGGCGCGCACGTCGTGCAGGCCGGGCCCGGCCGGGGGCCGTCCACGAGCGTGCTGGTGGACGCGATCCGGCGGACCGAGGCGCGCGAGGTGGTGCTGCTGCCCAACGACGCCGACTGCCACGCGGTGGCCGGGGTGGCCGCCCAGCAGGCCCAGGCGGCGGGGGTGCGGGTCCAGGTGATCCCGACAAAGGCGGCCGTCCAGGGCCTGGCCGCGCTCGCCGTGCACGAGCCGGGTCGGCGCTTCGACCAAGACATCGTCGGGATGACCTCGGCCGCCGGCGCGACCCGCTACGGCGCGCTCACCGTCGCCGTCCGCGAGTCGTGGACCATGGCCGGCGTGTGCCAGGCGGGCGACGTGCTCGGCGTGATCGAGGGCGACATCGCGGTGATCGGCCAGGACCAGCGCGAGACCGGCACCGTGGTGGTGGACCGGATGCTCGCGGGCGGCGGCGAACTGGTCACCCTGGTCACCGGCAGCGCCTGCCCGCCGGGCCTGGCCGCCGCGATCGAGCGCCACCTGCGGGCCACTCGGCTCGGCGTGGACGTGATGGTCTACGAGGGCGGCCAGGAGGTGTATCCGCTGCTGATCGGGGTCGAGTAGGCGCCCACCCGGCGGTTGGAACATGTCGATGACACCACCGCCCAGTACCGTTGGGCGGCATGTCGCGCCTTGACGAACCGCTGAAGAAACTCGTCGGCGACCGCACGGCGACGGTGCTGGCCAAATCCCTCAAGCTGGACACCGTCGGAGATCTGCTGCGCCACTACCCCCGGCGCTACGCGGAGCGCGGGCGCCTGACCGACCTCTCGCGCCTGGAGCCCGAGGAGCACGTCACCGTGATGGCGGAGATCGCCAAGGTGACCAAGCGCCAGTTCCGCAATCGGCGCGGCAATCTGCTCGAGGTCGAGGTCACCGACGGGCGCGGCAAACTCACCCTGGTCTTCTTCAACCAGGCCTGGCGCGAGGAGGAACTGCGGCCCGGCCGGCGCGGGTTGTTCGCGGGCAAGGTGGGCCGGTTCAACAACGTGATCCAGCTCAGCCAGCCCGACTACCAGCTGATCGGCGAGGACGACGAGGACGGCGTGGCGAACCTGTTCGCCGGCGCGCTGATCCCGGTCTACCCGGCGGCGGCGAGCATGCCGTCCTGGAAGATCGCCCAGTGCGTCGGCATGGCGCTGGACACGCTCGGCGAGATCGGCGACCCGCTGCCCGTCGAGATGCGCACCCGGCGCGGCATGCCGGGCCTGGCCGAGGCCCTGGTCCGGGTGCACCGCCCCACCTCCTGGGAGGACGTCGCCGCGGCCAAGGACCGGCTCAAGTGGGACGAGGCGTTCGTCCTGCAGATCGCCCTGGCCCGCCGCCGCCGCGACGCCCGCGCCCAGTCCGCGGTGGCCCGCCCCCGCCGCGCCGACGGCATCCTCGACGCCTTCGACGCCCGCCTGCCGTTCGAACTCACCGACGGCCAGAAGGACGTTTGCGCCGAGATCGAGGCCGACCTGGCTACCGAACACCCCATGCACCGCCTCCTCCAGGGCGAGGTGGGGGCCGGGAAGACGTTGGTGGCGTTGCGGGGGATGCTCACCGTGGTGGACGCCGGCGGGCAGACGGCGTTGTTGGCGCCCACCGAGGTGCTGGCCCAGCAGCACTACCGGTCGATCGTGGAGATGCTCGGGCCGCTGGCCGAGGGTGCCGGGATGCTGGGCGGATCCGAGGTCGGGACCAAGGTGACCCTGCTCACCGGGTCGATGGGGGTGGCCGCGCGCCGGGCCGCGCTGCTCGATCTGGTCACCGGGGAGGCCGGGATCGCGATCGGCACGCACGCGTTGATCGAGGACAAGGTCGAGTTCCACGACCTGGGCCTGGTGGTGGTCGACGAACAGCACCGCTTCGGCGTCGAGCAGCGCGACGCGCTGCGCGGCAAGGGCAAACGGCCGCCGCACCTGCTGGTGATGACCGCGACGCCGATCCCGCGCACCGTGGCGATGACCGTGTTCGGCGACCTGGAGACCTCGATCCTGGCCCAACTCCCCTCCGGACGCTCGCCGATCGCCACCCACGTGGTCCCGGCGAAGGAGAAGCCGCACTTCCTCGACCGCGCCTGGGAGCGGGTGCGCGAGGAGGTGGGCAAGGGCCATCAGGCGTACGTGGTCTGCCCGCGGATCGGTGACGAGGAGGACGACCCGAAGGCGAAGAAGAAGGCCGGGACGAAGGCCGCGCGGAAGGGCGCCCGCAAGCGGGACGAGGACCTGCCCGCCGAGGCGTACCTGGACGACCCGGAGGACATCGGCGCCGACGCCGACGGCGGGGCCGAGGAGCGCCGGCCGCCGCTGGCCGTACTCGACGTCGCGGCCGCGCTCGGCCAGGGCCCGCTGGCCGGTCTGCGGATCGCCGTGCTGCACGGCCGGATGGCGCCCGAGGACAAGGACGACGTGATGCGCCGGTTCACCGCCGGCGAGGTGGACGTGCTGGTCGCGACCACGGTGATCGAGGTCGGCGTCAACGTGCCCAACGCGACCGCGATGGTGATCATGGACGCCGACCGGTTCGGCGTCTCCCAACTGCACCAGCTGCGCGGCCGGGTCGGCCGGGGCAGCGCCCCCGGACTGACCCTCCTGGTCAGCGAGATGCCCGGCGGCACCTCGGCGCGCGAGCGCCTGGACGCGGTGGCGGCGACCCTGGACGGCTTCGAGCTGTCCCGGATCGACCTCGAACAACGCCGTGAGGGCGACGTGCTCGGCGACGCGCAGTCCGGCTCCCGCTCCTCGCTGCGCATGCTGGAGGTGGTCCGGGACGAGGAGCTGATCGTGGCCGCCCGCGAGGAGGCGAGCTCGATCGTGACGACCGACCCCGACCTGACCGAGCACCCCGACCTGCGCAGCGCGCTGGCCAGCATCCTCGACGACGAGCGCGCGGAGTACCTCGACAAGGGCTGACCGCCCTCGCTCCGCTCCGACGCGCCCCCCGCGATCACCCGTTCGGAGCACGCGCGACGCCCGGTCGGTTGGTTACCAATGGGCCATGGACGCACGTACGGGGGACGAGGGCTTCGACGCGCTCTTCTGCGGGTTGCTCCCTCGGTTGTACCGACGGGCCGTGTTGCTCGCCGGCGAGGGCGGCGCCGAGGACGCGGTGCACGAGACCTACCTGAAACTGGCCCGCAGACCCGACCGGCTCCTGGGCCACCCGGAGCCGTACGCGTACGCCTTCCGTGCGCTGGTCAGCGTCACCCGCGACATGTGGCGGGTGCGCAGCCGACAGGTGCTGCTGGCCGAACCGCCCGAACCGGAGCACACGCACGCGGGCGCCGCCGACCCGATCGCCCGGCGCGAGGCCGAGTGGGAGGCGGTGCGGATGCTCGGCTCGCTGCCCGCCAAACAGGCCGCGGCGGTGCTGCTGGTCGACCTGGACGGCTACACGATCGACCAGGCCGCCGAGATCCTTGGCGTGCACCGCGGGACGGTGTCCCGCTCGCGCGAGCGCGCCCTGACCCGACTGCGCGCCGGCCTGGGCGGCCCCACCGGCCGGTTCCGCCGCCGGGATCGGCACGAAGGAGTGACCCGGTGAATCCGTCGCCCCCCGACCTCGACGACCCCGACGACGCGGTCCGCGAACTGCGCGTCCGGCTGCGCGACGCGGACGCGGACTGCGTCGAACCGCCCGGCCTCGCCGCGCGGGTGACGCGCCGGCCGGCCCCGCGCCCGAGGTGGCGCGGGGTGTTCGCGACGGTGCTCACGGCCGTCGTGGTGGTCGCCGTGGTCGGCCTGAGCGCGTTCCTGGCGGGCCGGCACAACCCCGCCGAGCGGCCGACTCCCAAGCCGCCCGCCGCGCGTGCGGCAAGCGTGCAGGGCGAGGTGTACAACTCGGAGGAGCCGTGCCGGGCGCTGCGCACGATCGAGTGCTCGCTCGGCGTCTTCCACAAACCGGCCCTGTCGTCGCGGACGGCCGACCTGGCCGAACGGGTCTGGCACGGCGACCGGGTGCTCCTGGTCTGCCTGCTCGCCGACGGCCCGCGCGTCACCGACGAGACCGGCGTCGCCTCCCGGCACTGGTACCGGGTGGTGGTCCTGGGCACCGGCGCCGAGGGCTGGTTGCCCGGCGTGCGCACCCGCAACGAGACCGAGGTCCCGGACTGCACGTGAGCCGGGGCCGCCCGGGCACGGGCCGGACGCGGCCGGGGGAGGGGACACGCCCGCCCCCGGCCGCGCCCGGTCGCGACGCTCGCCACGATACGATCGGGAACCCCTGCGTGTATGACACGTCACGCACGGTGTTCGGGCCCGGATGCCGCCGGTCGCGACCAGTCGATAGCGTGGACGCCATGCCGGATACGTACGCCGAACCCGTCCCCGTCGCCGCCCACACGGCCGTCGCCCGTCCGCGAGCGCGCGGATGACCCGGGTGATCGCCGGCGCGGCGCGCGGTCGCCGGCTCGGTACCCCGCCGGGGGAGAACACCCGACCGACCTCGGACCGGGCCCGCGAGGGGCTGTTCTCCACCCTCCAGTCGCTGCGCGGCACCATGCACGGCGCGCGGGTGCTCGACCTGTTCGCCGGCTCCGGCGCGGTCGGCCTGGAGGCGCTGTCGCGCGGCGCCGCGCACGCCCTCCTGGTCGAGTCCGACGCCAGGGCGGCCGGCGTGGTCCGGGAGAACATCCGCCTGGTCGGCCTGCCCGGCGCCGAACTGCGGCCGGCCCGGGCGGAGAAGACGGCCGGCACGCCGTGCCCCGGCGAGCCGTACGACGTGGTTTTCCTCGATCCGCCGTACGCGGTCACCGACGGTGAGGTGGGCGCGCTGCTCGACACGCTCGCCGAACACGGCTGGTTGGCGGCCGATGCGCTGATCGCGGTCGAACGGGCCACGCGCGGTGGGCCATTCGCGTGGCCCGCCGATTTCGTCGAGATCAGATCCCGTCGCTACGGCGAGGGAACGCTCTGGTACGGTCGCGCCGCGCAAGCCTGATCAGGCGGCCGGACCGTCGGGTCCGCACCCGCCGGCACCCGATTTCGAGGGGAACCTCCGTTGCGTCGAGTCGTCTGCCCCGGTTCGTTCGACCCGGTCACCAACGGTCATCTGGACATCATCGGCCGGGCCTCCAGCCTCTACGACGAGGTCTACGTGGCGATCGGCTTCAATCGCGCCAAACGCTCCGGTCTGTTCACCATCGAGGAGCGCATCGACATGCTCCACGAGGTGGTCGAGCAGTACGGGAACGTCAGGGTCGAGGCGTTCGAGGGGTTGCTGGTCAACTTCTGCAAGGAGCGCGAGATCCCGGCCATCATCAAGGGGCTGCGCGCGGTCACCGACTTCGACTACGAGTTGCAGATGGCCCAGATGAACTACGGTCTTACCGAAGTGGAGACCCTGTTCGTCGCGACGAACCCCCTCTACAGCTTTCTGTCGTCGAGTCTCATCAAAGAGGTCGCGACGTACGGAGGCGACGTGTCCGGCCTGGTGCCGGAGACGGTGCTACGTCGGCTCACCGAGCGGCTCGCGCAGGGCTGACGCGGCACGTGCCTCGTCACCGGGCCGACCGCCCGGGGCGAGTCGGTCCGTCACGCGATGCCGGCGAACACGACGGCTACCGTCGGTTTGAGGAGAGAGAGCAAGCCCGTGGACGTGCAGCCCAAGCTCGATGAACTGATCGCCCTGGTGGAGAACGCCCGCTCGATGCCGATGTCGGCGTCCTGTGTGGTCAATCGCGCGGACGTGGTGGCCCGGCTCGAGGAACTCAAGAACCTGCTGCCCGAGGAGTTCCAGCACGCCCGCCGGGTGCTCGGCGACCGCGAGTCGGTGATCGAGGAGGGGCGCCGCGAGGCCGAGCGGGTGCTGGCCAAGGCGCGCGAGGAGCGCGGTTCGCTGGTCGCCGACACCGAGGTGGCGCGCGAGGCGTACGGCGAGGCGGAGCGGATCCTGACCGAGGCCCGCCGCGAGGCCCAGCGCATTCGCGAGGAGGCCGACGACTACGTCGACCAGAAGCTGGCCAACTTCGAGGTGGTGCTCACCAAGACGCTCGGCGCGATCGGCCGGGGCCGCGACAAGATGCGCGGCCGGCGCCCCTCCGACGAGCTGGGCGAGTACATGCAGGCGCAGGAGCTGGCCGACGCGCAGGCCAAGGCCCGCCCCGGCAGCCTCCAGGCCCAGCTCGACGGCCACGAGGAGACCTTCGCCGCTCCGCAGCAGCAACAGCCGCAGCAGCCCGGCCGGCCGGAGTACCCGAGCGGGCCGCCCGCCGCGCCGACCGTGCCCGCGCAGACCGGCCCCTACGGCCAGGACACCTACGCGCAGCCCGGCTACGGACAGCCCGCCTACGCGCAGGGCACGGGCGTCGACAACGGCTACGCCGGCGGCTACGAGGGCCAGTACGACATGGGCCAGTACGATCAGCACGGGCAGCCGCAGTATCCGGGCCCGCACGACCAGGCACAACACCACGCCGGGCCGAACACCGGACAGCAGCCCGCCTACGACCCGCAGGGCGGCTACGGCCAGTCGCTGGACGAGACCAGCTTCTTCGACACGAGCCTGATCGACGTGCGCCAGTTCCAGCAGGACGGCGGCCGGCAGTAGCCGGCTCGCCCGACCCGGTCCGGCGCTTTGCGCGGCCCGCTCGAATGGCCCCGTTTGGGGCCTGGCGCGCGGGCTGCGATACTCTTACGGACCGACCCTGCCCGAGGCGTGTTTTTCGCGTGCCCCGAGGGTCGGCACCCTGACCATTCGAGCCTCCCGGCGACGGGAGGTGGCATTGCATGAGGTAGGACACCCTGGACCGCTTGGATCACCGCAAACCGCTCGTCGTCGACACACGCGAGCTGGGGCGCCGGCCTGGATCCATGCTGAAGGTGTCCCGCACCGTGCCGGCCCCGGTGGACATGGGTGTGGCGGATGTGATCGGCGCTCCCGAAGGTGTCCCGATCCGGCTGGGTGTCCGGCTGGAAGCGGTCATGGAGGGTGTGCTGGTCACCGGCGTCGCGCAGGTGCCGCTGACCGGTGAGTGCGTCCGGTGCCTGGAACCGCTCGAGCGCGAGCTCACGGTGCGTTTCCAGGAGCTGTACGTCTACCCGGACACGGACGCCGACGAGGACGCCCTCCGGCTGCAGGACGACCTGTTCGACCTGGAGCCGGTCCTGCGGGACGCGACGGTGCTCGCACTGCCGCTCTCGCCGCTGTGCCGGGAGGATTGCCCGGGTCTGTGCTCCGAATGCGGAGCGCTGCTCGCGGAGGACCCCGACCACAGTCACGAGCTCGCCGACCCCCGGTGGGCGAAGCTGACCAGCATCTTCGACGGACCTTCCGCCGAAGCCGACGTTGACGGCGCCTCCGGCGCCGACGAGAACCAGGAGAAGTAGCCGTGGCTGTTCCGAAGCGGAAGATGTCGCGCAGCAACACCCGGCACCGCCGGAGCCAGTGGAAGGCCACTGCCGCCAACCTGGTGACCTGCGAGCGCTGCCGTGAGCCCAAGCTGTCGCACATCGCGTGCCCGAGCTGCGGCACCTACAACCGCCGCCAGGTCCTCGACGTCTGATCAGGCCGGTGGTAGTTCCGGTGACGGAATCACTCGCGCAGTACGCGGATCTGGAAGGGCGGCTGGGCTGGTCGCTCGACGCCGCCCTTCTGGAACGCGCCCTCACCCATCGTTCGTACGCCTACGAACACGGCGGGCTGCCGACCAACGAGCGCCTGGAGTTCCTGGGCGACTCGGTGCTCGGCCTCGTCGTCACCGACACGCTCTACCGCAGGCACCCCGACCTGCCCGAGGGCCAGCTCGCGAAGTTGCGGGCCGCGGTCGTCAACTCGCGCGCCCTCGCGGGCGTCAGTCGGCGACTGGACCTGGGCGCCTTCATCCGGCTCGGCCGCGGTGAAGTGGGGACCGGCGGGCGGGACAAGTCCTCGATCCTGGCCGACACGCTCGAGGCCATCCTCGGTGCGGTGTACCTGGACCAGGGCCTGGACGCGGCGACCGAGCTGATCCACCGGTTGTTCGATCCGCTGATCGAGCAGTCGGCGAATCTCGGCGCGGGCCTGGACTGGAAGACCAGCCTCCAGGAGCAGACCGCCGCGGCGGGCATCGGAGTCCCCGAGTACGTGGTCTCCGAGACCGGCCCCGACCACGAGAAGACCTTCACGGCCCTGGCCCGGGTCGCCGGCGTCGATTACGGCACCGGCGTCGGACGGAGCAAGAAGGAGGCGGAGCAGCAGGCCGCCGAAAGCGCTTGGCACTCGATCCGCGCCAAGTACGGAGACGGTTCCGGCACCCCGCCGGCCACCGCCTAGTCTCCGAGCCAATGCCTGCCGATAGGTAAGTTCGAACCGGTCGACGACCCCCGTGGTCGCCCGGCACGACCTCACCTACCGGCAGGCATTTTCGCATTCCCGAACCGGCCCCATCGGGTCCGGCTTCCTCAGTCGCGCCGTCTCCAGGGGGAGTGCCCACGTGCCCGAACTGCCCGAGGTCGAGGTCGTCCGTCGCGGACTGGAGACGTGGGTGGTGGGCCGCACCATCGCACGTGTCGAGGTCACCCACGAGCGGGCGATCCGCCGCCATCTCGCCGGTTCGGCGGACTTCGCCGACGCGCTGGTCGGCACCCGCGTGCACGCCGCGCGCCGGCGCGGCAAGTATCTGTGGTTGCCGCTGGTGGCACCCGGCGCCGACGAGCCCGAGGACGCGCTGCTGGCGCACCTGGGGATGAGCGGCCAACTGCTCGTGCAACCGGCCGAGGCACCCCGGGAGAAACACCTGCACGTGCGCTTCGGCTTCACCGACGGCGGGCGCGAGTTGCGCTTCGTCGACCAGCGCACGTTCGGCGGGCTCGCGGTCGAGCGCGGCGGCGCCGAACTGCCGCCCTCGATGGCGCACATCGCGCGCGACCCGCTCGATCCGCTGTTCGACGACGCGCTCTTCCACGCCGCGCTGCGCCGGCGCAATACCGAGGTCAAGCGCGCGCTCCTGGACCAGTCGCTGGTCAGCGGCATCGGCAACATCTACGCCGACGAGGCGCTGTGGCGCAGTCGACTGCACGGCGCGCGCCCGACCGGACGGTTGACCCTCGCGCAGACCACACTGCTGCTCGCCTCGGCCCGCGACGTGATGAACGACGCGCTCGCGGCGGGCGGCACCTCGTTCGACAGTCTGTACGTCAACGTGAACGGGGAGAGCGGCTACTTCTCCCGCGGCCTGGACGCCTACGGCCGCGAAGGTGAGCCGTGCAACCGGTGCGCGACGCCGATCCGGCGCATCTCGTTCATGAATCGCAGCAGTTACTTCTGTCCGTCCTGTCAGCGCGCGCCACGCAGGGCGACGGTCGGGGCGTAGGCACGGTAGTCAGGGAGCGTGTCATGGCATTCAACGGGGACATCGTCGTCGTGCGTGGGGCACGACCGTTGTCCGAGTTCGCGCCGCACGTGGACGTCGCGGCGCACCCGGCCCGAACGATGTGGGAGTCGCCGGACGGCTGGACCGCGACGCATGTCCGGCACGACGACGATCCGTTCGCGTTCGAGCGGCCGTGGGTCGCCGCGCTGGCGGCCAAGGCCGACTCGCCGGTGCTGGTGTGCTGGGTGTTCGAGACGCACGTGGCGCACGTCCAGGGGGTGAGCGAGGCCGGGGAGTGGGAGGCCTGGCTCAACCCCGGCGAGGCGGCGGCGCATCTGGCGATGAGTCGGCTCGAACTGGAGGCGGCGCGCACCGGCGACGACGTCTTCGACGGCGACGGCGACCTGCTTCGGCCGGCGCGTTACGCCGAACTGCGCGACGAGGTGGCCGAGGTGCTCGTCCGGGCCCGGCCGAAGGTGGCCGCGGCGGCGGTGCGCTGGGCCCGGGCGGCGGGTCGGCCCACCACCCGGCCGGCGATCGAGGGGGTACTCGCGCGCAACCAGGGCGAGTCGGGGCTGCGCGTGTTCGGCCTGCTGGCGGATCGACTCGGGGTGGGCCCCTGCTGACCGGAGCCCGCGGTAACGGGGTGCCCTGAGGTGTCGGGGTGCGCGGAGCGGGTCAGCGGCCGAATTCCTGGGTCCACCACGGGCCGCCGGTGCCCTCGTGGATGCCGACGCCGAGTTTGGTGAGCGAGCAGTCGAGGATGTTGCGGCGGTGGCCCGGGCTGTTCATCCAGGCGCGCATCACCGCGTCGGCGGTCTTTTGGCCGCGCGCTATGTTCTCCGCGCCCAGGTAGCTCACGCCGGCCTTCTCGGCCCGGTCCCACGGGGTCTGCCCGTCGGGCGTGTTGTGGTCGAAGTAGTCGCGGGCGGCCATGTCGGCGCTGTGCGCGCGGGCCAGCGCGACCAGCTTCGCGTCGTTTTTGACCGGGCCGCAGCCCGCGCTCGCCCGTTCGTCGTTGACCAGCGCGAGCACCCGCTCCTCGGGGTCGCTCGGCAGTTTCGGCGCGCTCGTGGACGGCGTCGCCGCGGGCTTGCTCGGCGTGGGGGTGCTCGGGCTCGGCGTGCCGGTACCGGTGCCGGCGGTGCTCGGAGTGCTCGGCGGCGCGGTCGTTGTGGGGGCGGTGCCGGCGCCGGGATCCGGCAGGGCGGTGCGGCCGGTGGTCGCCGCGCCCGGCAGCAGGCTGCGGGACGCCTCGTCGCCGGTGCGGTCGGCTCCCGCGAGGCCGGCCGGCCCCGATCCGTCGAGGGGCCGCCCGGCGCGGTCGCCGTCGGGGCCGCTCGCGTGCCGCGTGGAGGACTCGCCGGCGTGCTCCGAGACGACCATGCCGGCCACCGTGCCGCCCACGGCGAGTACGGCCAACAGGGCGAGCAGGGGCGCGAGTCGTCGCCGTCGCGACCTCGCGCGTCGTCGATGCGGGCGTGCCGACGTCGGAGTGCGACTGTGCCGGGCCATGGAGGGTCGAGTCACCTTCCGGCAGGGGGAGGTCGATTCACCCGAACGGGTGTGGTGCCGGTGTGACTCTAGGGCACGGCTGTCGGGAGTTGGCGGACAACCGCAATCTTCTTGACGCCGGCGTCGAAAGATGATCTCGTACACCCAGCACGACGACCGTCGCCCCAGTCCGCAGGAAAACTGCGTTGATCGGGTGAAGGTCCCGTTATCGTGCCGTTATGATATTGACCTCCTGCGCTTTTGGTGCGACGCTGGAAGCCCGCGCACCCTATCAGGAGCCTTGCGGCCGGGTGCCACATTTAGACCCGCGAATCTGCGTGGTCATTCATTTTCAGCGTGGAGGACCCTCTCATGGCGAAGGCGCTTCTCGGTTACGTCGGTGGCCCCGATCCCCGACTGCTCGCCGAGAATCGACGGCTCCAGCAGCGTGTTCGTGACCTGGAAACGGAACTTGTCCGTGCCCAGGAGCGCAACGACGCGCTCAACGCCGCCGCTTCGGACGAGCTGCTTGCCGGCTTCGACGTCTCCACGGCGGAACCCGCGCTGTCGCGAGCGTAGGTCCGTAACCGATAACCAGGGACGCCTTCAGGCGTCCCTTTGTCGTTTCCGACCCCGTTCGCTGTGCCTTGCTGTGCCTTGTTCGCTGTGCCTTCGGTCCCCGCGCGACCCGTGTGCGGCGCGCCCGCCGATTCGCGCGCCCGGTGTTTTCGCCAACCGCCCCGTGTGTTGTCCCCGCCGATCCCCCTTGCCCGCCCACCCGCTCGCTTCCAGCGTTTGATACCCCCATACGGGGCACTCGACACGCCGTCCCGTCGACGGAGCGCGGCCATCGTGTGGGCACCGCCGACTACCCTTTTGTCGCGTGCACCTCAAGAGTCTGACCCTGCGTGGCTTCAAGTCCTTCGCGTCGGCGACGACGCTGCGCTTCGAGCCCGGCATCACGTGCGTGGTCGGGCCCAACGGCTCCGGCAAGTCGAACGTGGTCGACGCGCTGTCGTGGGTGATGGGCGAGCAGGGCGCCAAGACGCTGCGCGGCGGCAAGATGGAGGATGTCATCTTCGCCGGCACCGCCGGCCGGCCGCCGCTCGGGCGGGCCGAGGTGAGCCTGACCATCGACAACACCGACGGCGCGCTGCCCATCGACTACGCCGAAGTCACCATCACCCGGCGGATGTTCCGCAACGGCGGCTCCGAGTACGAGATCAACGGCAGCACCTGTCGGCTGCTCGACATCCAGGAACTGCTCTCCGACTCCGGGATCGGTCGGGAGATGCACGTGATCGTCGGCCAGGGCCGGCTCGACTCCGTGTTGCAGGCCGACCCCACCGGGCGCCGCGCGTTCATCGAGGAGGCCGCGGGCGTCCTCAAGCATCGCAAGCGCAAGGAGAAGGCGCTGCGCAAGCTGGACGCGATGCAGGTGAACCTGAACCGGGTCCAGGACCTGACGGGCGAGCTGCGCAGGCAGCTCAAGCCGCTCGGCCGGCAGGCCCAGGTGGCCCGGCGGGCGGCGGCGATCCAGGCCGATCTGCGGGATGCGCGGCTGCGGCTGCTCGCCGACGACCTGGTGGCACTGCGGCGGGCGCTGGCCGAGGAGGTCGCCGACGAGACGGCGCTGCGCGAGCGGCGCACGGTGGTCGAGCGCGAGTTGGGCGTGGTCCAGGCCCGGGAGGCCGAACTGGAGGCCGAGGTGCGGGCGATGGCGCCGCGCCTGGCCCGGGCGCAGGAGACCTGGTACACGCTGTCCGCGCTGGCCGAACGGGTGCGTGGGACGGCGGGGCTTGCGGGCCAGCGGCTGCGGCACGCGAGCGCGGCGCCGGCCGACGAGCGGCGGGGGCGCGACCCGGAGGAGATGGAGCGCGAGGCCGAGCGTATCCGCGAGCAGGAGGCGGAGTTGGCCGCCGCGCTGGAGTCGGCGCAGGTCGAACTGGCCGAGACGGTGGAGCGCCGCGGCGAGCTGGAGCGGGCCCTGGTCGCCGAGGAGGGCCGGCTCAAGGTGGTCGCCCGGGCGCTCGCGGACCGCAGGGAGGGACTGGCCCGGCTGGTCGGACAGGTCGGCGCCGCGCGCAGCCGGGTGGCCGCCGCGGAGGCCGAGATCGGACGGCTGGCGGGCGCCCGGGACGAGGCGCGGGAGCGGGCGGTCGCGGCGCGCGAGGAGTACGAGGAGCTGCGGCTCGGGGTCGAGGGTTCGCCCGAGGACGGTGCCGGCGGGTCCGGGCTTGCCGCGATCGAGGCCCGGTTGGCGGCGGCCGAGGAGGCGCTGGCCGCCGCGGAGGAGGAGTTGGCCCGGGCGCGTGACGCGGAGCAGGCGGTGGAGCGGGAGCGGTCGGCGGTGACCGCGCGCAAGGAGGCGTTGGAGCCGGCGTTGCGCCGCCGGGACGGTAGCGGTGCGCTGCTCGCGGCCGGTGACCGGCTCTTTGGCGTGCTCGGCACGGTGGCCGCGCTGATCACCGTGGAGCACGGCGCCGAGCAGGCGGTGGCGGCGGCCCTGGGGGCGGCCTCGGAGGCGGTCGCGGTGGACGGCGTGGAGCCGGCCGTGGACGCGTTGCGGCTGCTGCGCAAGGACGACGCGGGGCGGGCGGCGCTGGTGCTCGCCGGGGCCGCGGCGGAGGAGCCGGCGGCCGGGGGGCCGGACGGGTGGCCCGCGCTGCCGGCGGGAGCGGTGTACGCGACGCGGTTGGTGGTCGTTCCCGAGGCGTTGCGCGGGGCGCTGGCCGTGCTGCTCGATCGGGTCGCGGTGGTCGACGACCTCGGCGCCGCGGCGGACCTGGTCCGGGCGGTGCCCGGGGTGCGGGCGGTGACCCGGGACGGGGATCTGGTCGGCGAGGGCTTCGCGTCCGGCGGGTCGGCCGGTGCGCCGAGCCTGCTGGAGGTGCAGGCCGCGGTGGACGAGGCGGTCGCGCGGCTGGACGTGTTGGCCCGGGGGTGCGCCACGGCCAAGGACGCGCTGGCCGACGCGGTGGCGGGCCGGCGGGAGGCCGCGGCGGCGGTCGAGCGGGCCCGGGCGGAGCGGCGCGAGGCGGAGCGCCGGGCGGCCGCGGCCGCGCAGCAGCTGGGTCGGCTCGGCGGACAGGCCCGGGCGGCGGCGGGTGAGGCCGAGCGGTTGGCGGGCGCGGTGGCCACGGCCGAGGCGGCGCGGGAGCAGGAGGAGGCGAAGGCCGAGGAGTTGGCGGCCCGGCTGGAGAGCGCCGAGGAGTACAACGCGGCCGAGGGCGATGAGGAGCCGGACCACGCCGAGCGCGATCGGCTCGCGGGCGCGGCGAGCGCCGCGCGGCAGGCCGAGATGGAGGCCCGGCTCGCGGTGCGCACCCACGAGGAGCGGGTGCGCTCGCTCGCGGGTCGGGCCGACGCGCTGGACCGCGGCGCGCGGGCGGAGCGGGAGGCGCGCGCGGCGGCCGCGCGGCGCCGGGAGCGGTTGGCGGTGGAGGCGCGGATCGCGCGGGCGGTGCTCGTGGGCGCGGAGACGCTGTTGCGCCACGTCGAGGCGTCGTTGGCGCGGGCCGGCGGCGAGCGCGAGGCGGCGGAGGCGGCGCGGGCCGCGTGCGAGGCGGATCTGGCCCGCGAGCGGGGTCGGTCCCGGGAGTTCGCCGCCGAGTTGGAGAAGTTGACCGACTCGGTGCACCGGGACGAGATGTTGCGGGCGGAGAAACGGTTGCGGGTCGAGCAGTTGGAGGCCCGGTCGTTGGAGGAGTACGGGATCGAGGCGGAGGGGCTGGTCGCCGAGTACGGCCCGGACCGCCTCGTGCCCGCGTCGTTGCCCGCCGAGGGCGAGACGCGCGATCCGGATTCGGCCGAGGCGCGGCCGCGTCCGTACGTCCGGGCCGAGCAGGAGAAGCGGCTGCGCGCGGCGGAGAAGGCGCATGTACAGCTCGGCAAGGTGAATCCGCTCGCGTTGGAGGAGTTCGCCGCGCTGGAGGAGCGGCACAACTTCCTGACCGAGCAGTTGGAGGATCTGAAGAAGACCCGCCGAGATCTGATGACCGTGGTCAAGGAGGTGGACGAGCGGGTCGAGCAGGTCTTCACCGCGGCCTTCCACGACACCGCGCGGGAGTTCGTGGGGGTGTTCGCCCGGCTGTTCCCCGGCGGCGAGGGGCGGTTGGTGCTCACCGACCCGGAGGACATGCTGACCACGGGTATCGAGGTCGAGGCTCGGCCGCCGGGTAAGAAGGTCAAGCGGCTGTCGCTGTTGTCCGGCGGCGAACGTTCGCTGACCGCGGTGGCCCTGCTCGTGGCGATCTTCAAGGCCCGGCCCAGTCCGTTCTATGTGATGGACGAGGTCGAGGCGGCGCTGGACGACATGAACCTCCAGCGGCTGATCGGGATCTTCGCCGAGCTGCGGGAGAGTTCGCAGCTGATCGTGATCACCCACCAAAAGCGCACGATGGAGGTCGCCGACGCGCTTTACGGCGTCTCGATGCGCGGCGACGGCGTGACGACGGTGATCAGCCAGCGGTTGCGGCAGGAGGACCGACGGGAGGCGACGGAGCACGCCGAGCCGATGAGCGGGGCGGTGCGCTGAAATACACCCGGGCGGTGCGGACGGGCCCGGACCGGACGAGGGCCGCGCTCCGGGGTGGAGCGGGGCCCTCGGTGGGTGTCACGCCGGGACGTTGCGCGGCATGACCTTGTCGTTGAACAGCTGCAGGCTGGCCCAGCCCGCGTCGATCGGCAGGCCGCCGACCAGCGGGTGCAGGATCAGCGCGTCGGTGAGGCCGCCGACCTGCCCGATCTCGACACACTCGTCGGGGGTGAGGCAGCAATAGATGCCCTCCTCGCGCAGCGCCGCCACGGTGGTGGCCGACGACTCGACGACGGAGGCGATGTCGGGGGTCTGCCAGCCGGCGTAGGTGGTGGCCTCGTGCAGGAAGTATTCGCCGTACTCGGCCCACGCCTTGTCCGGGTCCTCGGTGCAGTGGATCATCCGGGTCTTCACCGGCGGCAGGATCGCGAAGCCGCCCTCGAAGCCCTCCTCCGCGGCGAGTTCGTAGTAGTACTGCTCCAGCTCCGGGATCGGCGCCGCCGCGTAGAACGGCAGGCGCAGCCGGACCGCGCGGCGCACGGACGCCTTCGCGGTGCCGCCGACCATGACCATCGGGTGCGGGTCGGTGAACGGCTTCGGGGTCACCCGTACGGTGGTGCCGCGGTATTCGAACGGCTCGCCGGTCCAGGCCTTGAGCAGGGTCTCCAGGACCTCGTCCTGGATTTTGCCGCGTCGCTTCCACTCCTTGCCGAGCGCCGCGTACTCCTCGGGCCGGTAGCCGATGCCCGCGACGAGGGAGAGCCGGCCGCCACTGATGTTGTCCAGGACGGCGATGTCCTCGGCGAGCCGGATCGGGTCGTAGAGCGGGGCGAGCAGCGCGCAGACGATCACGCCGATGCGCTCGGTGGCGCCGAAGATCGCGCCCGCGGTGCTCAGCGGTGACGGGCTCCAGGCGTTGTCCGCGCCGTGGTGCTCCTCCAGGCTGATCATGTCGAACCCGTTCTTGTCCGCGAAGGCCGCCATCTCGACGGTGGCCCGATAGCGGGCGGACATCTCCTGCCGGTCGAGACCGGGGAGCACCTGGTTGAACCGCAGATTCGTGACAGCCATGGACCGTGAACACCTTCCGGGTCGGGCCGAGCCGTCTCGGACACGTGTCGTCGGCCGGACGGTGCTTGGCATCGGCAAGCTATCTGACGCAGTGTCAGGATTCAACGGTCTCCGGGTGATCGCAGCGCCCGCCGGGCGAGGACCCGCCGGAGGCGGCCGGTCGCGGTTCGCCACCGGGTGGTCTGGGAGACTGGAGGTCCTATGGAGACTGTGATCCTGATCGTCGTCATTGCCCTTGTCGTCCTCGGCACCGCCGGCTGGTTCGTGGTCGGCTCGCGCCGCAAGGGCGTCCCGCCGGCGCCGCCGCGCACGCCGGTCGAGCCGGGTGTCGGTGACGAGGCCGCCCCGAGCGTCGAGGCGCCGCGGCGTACCGTCGCCACGGTCGACCTGCCGGAGACCACGGTGGTGGTGCCGGCCGAGCCGGAACCGGCGCTGCTGGAGATTCCCGACCCCACCGCCGGCCGGCTGGTCCGGCTGCGGGCCCGGCTGGCCCGTTCGCAGACCTCGCTGGGCAAAGGGCTGCTGGCCCTGCTCGCGCGCGAGCACCTGGACGAGGACACCTGGGAGGAGATCGAGGACACCCTGCTGACCGCCGACGTCGGCGTCGCGTCCACGCAGGAGCTGGTGGACCGGCTCCGTACCCGGGTGAAGGTGCTCGGTACTCGGACGCCGGCCGATCTGCGGGCGTTGTTGCACGAGGAGCTGCTCACGCTGGTCGGGCCGGACCTGGACCGTACGCTGAAGACCGCCCGGCACACCGGGGGAGAGGCGGGCGACCGGCCGGCCGTGGTGCTGGTGGTGGGCGTCAACGGGACCGGGAAGACCACCACGACGGGCAAGCTGGCCCGGGTGCTGGTGGCCGACGGGCGCAGCGTGGTGCTGGGCGCGGCGGATACGTTCCGGGCCGCGGCGGCCGACCAGTTGCAGACGTGGGGCGAGCGGGTGGGCGCGCGTACCGTGCGGGGGCCGGAGGCCGGGGACCCGGCCAGCGTCGCGTTCGACGCGGTCAAGGAAGGCATCGCCGAGGGCGTGGACACGGTGCTCGTGGACACCGCCGGGCGGCTGCACACCAAGACCGGGCTGATGGACGAGCTGGGCAAGGTCAAGCGAGTGGTGGAGAAGCACGGGCCGGTGGACGAGGTGCTGCTCGTGCTGGATGCCACGACCGGGCAGAACGGGCTGGTCCAGGCTCGGGTGTTCGCGGAGGTGGTGGACATCACCGGCATCGTGCTCACGAAGCTGGACGGGACCGCCAAGGGGGGCATCGTGGTTTCGGTGCAGCGGGAGTTGGGCGTGCCGGTGAAGTTGATCGGGCTCGGGGAGGGGCCGGACGATCTGGCGCCGTTCGAGCCGTCGGCGTTCGTGGACGCGCTCATTGGGGAGTAGGCGCGGTTTGGCGCGGAGCGCGCGGGTCTTCGGGCTGCGGTTGGGCTTCGCCCGCGCCGGGGTGTCCTCGAACGCCGGACGGGCTGGATGGTTCGGGTGCCGTTTGCGCCGGAGGCCGTGGTTGGGTGGTGGCCTCCGGCCCGGTGTCCTCGAACGCCGGACGGGCTGGATGGTTCGGGTGCCGTTTGCGCCGGAGGCGGCGGTTGGGTGGTGGCCTCCGGCCCGGTGTCCTCAAGCGCCGGACGGGCTGAGGGGCCGGGTGTTTTGGGTGTCGGAGACTGCCGTTTGTGGTGGTCTCCGGCCGGGTGTTCTCAAGTGCCGGGTGGGCTGGATTGGTTAGGAGGCCAGCCACAGGGATCGGCCTGTGGGGGGTGTGTCCTGGCGGTGGCAGGTGTAGGCGAGGGTGCCCAGGAGCAGGCGGGCTTCGGGGAGGACTGGGGTGCCTGGGGATGGGGGGCGGATCCATTCGACCGGGCCGAGCAGGCCCATGGGGGATGGTGGGGCGAAGACGTAGTCGCCCGTGCCGTGGCAGCGTAGGTCGAGGTCGGCGTCGTCCCAGCCCATTTGGTAGAGCAGATGCGGGAGTTCGGCGGCGGCTCCGGGGGCGACCAGGAACGCCAGCCGGCCGGTCGGGGTGGCCAGGACCGGGCCCAGCGGGGTGCCCATACGTTCCAGGCGGACCAGCGCCCTCGCGCCCGCCGCGCGCGGCACGCTGATCGCGTCGAAGGCCCGACCCGTGGGGACCACCACGGTGCTGTCCGGCCACTGCGACCACAGGTAGCGCACCGCCGCCGGTGACGCGGTGGCCCGTTCGGACCAGCGCGGGTCGGCCGGGTGCATGCCCGGCGCGGCACACGTACGGCGGCCGCACGAACAGTGGGTGCCGCGTCCGTCGCGGACCAGATGTGCCCCCTGGGCCACCGGCCAGCCGCGTTCCTCCGCGAACTCGGCCACCGCCTGCCACAGTGCGGCCCGCGTGCGCCGGCGCGATCCGAGCATGATGTCCATGTCCTCCCCAACGGCACTCATTACTTTTGGTTACGCTGTGATCGCATAAGGTCACCTCGACGATCGTGGTGTCCGCGCGATATGAACGGCGGCAACGGGCAGCCGTCGGTGACACCGCGTCGCCGATCAGTCAAACGCGGCCTCCCCCGTAGCGCGTCCCGGGCGCGCGGGGTGGCGAAGCGTGGCGTTTGCGGTATCGACCGACACCTGCGCGCGAGTCGGAATACGTTCGGCGAACGGGCCTGCGCGTACGGTTTCCCATCGGGGCCCGACGCCTGACCGGCCGGACCGCTGAGGGCATGGGGGCGATGCGGTGGCGACGACGCGAGCGCGGGACGGCGGGTGCGCCGACGAACCCGAGCCGGACGGCGGGCGGCAGCCCAACGATCGGCTCGCGGCCTGGTTCGCGCGCAGCGGCTGGTCGAAGGGCGAACTGGCGCGCCAGGTCAACCGCCACGCGAAGGCGATCTCCGCCCCGCACGTCAGCACCGACACCTCGCGGGTGCGCCGCTGGCTGGACGGCGAGCAGCCGCGCGAGCCGATACCGCAGATCCTGGCCGAGCTGTTCACCCGGCGCTTCGGGCGCGTGGTCAGCATCGACGAACTCGGGCTGCGCGAGCCGGACGAGCCGCACGGCGACTTCGGCGTGGACCTGCCGTGGACCTTCGAGACGGTGGTGGACATCCTCGGCGAGTACACGCGCGGCGATCTGCTGCTGGGCCGCCAGGAGTTCGTCGGCCCCGCGCTGCGGCTGGCCGCGGGCCGGGACCTGGTCGAGCCGCTGCAGCGCTGGTCGGCACCGCTGCCGGTATCGCTCCCCGCCGTGGTCCCGGGCCGCCCGGGGAGCGCGCGGGGCGCGAGGCCGAGGCGCTTCGCGCGGCTGCCGGCCGGTGCGACCGAGCACTTGGACGAGACGGTCCGGCTGTTTCGGCGCTGGGACATGCAGGGCGGCGGCGGACTGCGGCGCAAGGCGGTGATCGGGCAGCTCAACGGGCTCACCGACCTGCTGCGCGACGAACATCCGCCCGCCGTGCGCGCCCGGCTGCTCGGGTTGACCGCCGAACTCGCGCTGCTGGCCGGGTGGATGTCCTACGACACCGGCCTGCAGCCGGGCGCGCAGAAGTACATGGTGCTCGCGCTGCACGCCGCGAAGGAGTGCGACGACGCGCCGTTCGGGGCCAATGTGCTCGGGGTGATGTCGCGGCAGATGATCCACTACGAACTGTCCGAGGACGCACTGGAGTTGATCCACCTGGCGCAGTACGGCAGCCGAGACACCGGCGGCACCGCGCTCCAGGCGATGTTGTACGCGCTGGAGGGCCGGGCGTATGCCGCGCTCGGCGACGCGGACCGATGTCGGCGCGCGCTGGGGCTGGCCGAGCAGGCGCTGGCCGATACCAGGGCGGAGTTCGAGCCGGACTGGATCCGCTACTTCGACCGGGCCGAACTGCTCGCCGAGAGCGGTCACGCGTTCCGGGATCTCGCCTACACCAGGCCGGAGTTCGTGGCCCCGGCGAAGGAGCGGCTGGGCGAGGCGGTGCGGCTGCTCATGGGCACCGACGAGTACGTGCGCAGCCTGGCACTCGCCCGGGTGGGGTTGGCCACCGTGTTCCTGATCGAGCGCAACCCGGGGGCCGCGGTGGAACAGGCCGCGGCGGCCCTGGAGATCGCCTTCCAAGTGCGCTCGGAGCGACTGATCGTACGGTTGCGGCGCACCGTCGAGGCATTGGTGGGCGCCTTCCCGGCGGACGCGGCGGTGCGCGCGCTGGCCGCCCGGGTGGCGCGCGAGCTGCCCGAGGCGCCGTTTCCCACCGCGTGACGCGCGTCGGGCCCCCCCCCCCACCCGGGGGGGGGGGGCCTTTCTCCGGGGCGGGGGGGCCGGGGGGGGGGGCCTCAGGTCAGCGCGGGGCCCTGGCCGGTCTCCTCCTGGTAGGAGTAGCGCTGCTCCTGCC
>NZ_JBSHGZ010000034.1:0-117733 GCF_053618075.1 Embleya sp. NPDC055664 | reverse complement strand
CCGCCGGCGCCGGCCCCCCTCCTCCGCTGCGCTCCGTCGGGGGGGGGCGGAAGGGGGGGCGTTGCCGCTGCGCGGCGCCGGGTTCGGTTCCGGCTCCGCTGCGCTCCACCGGTGACGCAGCGAGGTTGCGGCTCCGCTACGCTCCACCGCTGCGGGGGCGGGCCGGGGTCGGGGGTGGGGCCAGGTTCGTGAGTGCTCCCGGAGTGGGGCCCGGTGGCGTTGCCGCTGGGTGGGATGTGGTTCCGGTTCCGCTGCGCTTCACCGGTGACGCAGTGGGTTGCGGCTCCGCTGCGCTCCACCGCCGCCGGGGCGGCCCGAGGGCTGAGGCGGGCCAGGTTCGTGAGAGCCCCCGAAGTGGGGCCGAGGGGCGTTGCCGCTGGGTGGGGCGTGGTTTTGGTTCCGCTGTGCTTCGCTGCTCGGCACGATGGCGTGGTCAGGTTCCCGGGTGGGGGCGTGGGGTGGGGGTGTATTCGCAGGTCATGTGTTTGATGCCGTTGATGAACATCGAGCGCAGGCGTTGTGGCTCGCCCACCACTCGGATGTCCGGCAGGCGGTGTAGCAATTCGCGGAACAGCAGGGTGATTTCGCGGCGGGCCAGGTGTGCGCCGAGGCAGAAGTGTGGGCCGCGTGCGCCGAAGCCGACATGGGGGTTCGGGTCGCGGGTGAGGTCGAACCGGGTCGGGGCGGTGAATACCGTTTCGTCACGGTTTGCCGACCAGTAGAACAGGAGTAGTTTGTCGCCCTTTCGGACCTGCTTGCCGTTCAGTTCGGTGTCCCGGACGGCGGTGCGCCGCATCCATACCACCGGCGAGGCCAGGCGGACGATCTCCTCGACGGCGGTTGGGGCGTACCGCTCGAAGTCCGAGCGCCACAGGTGGTGTTGGTCGGGGTTCTCGGTCAGCAGCCACAGTCCGTGGGAGATCGCGTTGCGGGTGGTCTCGTTGCCGGCGGCGAGCAACAGGATGAAGAACGAGGCCAGTTCGTCCGCGCTCAGGCTCTCCCCGTCGATCTCCGCGTTGACCAGCGCGGAGGTCACGTCGTCGGTGGGGGTGCCGCGCCGGAACTCGGCCAGATCCCGCATCAGTTCGGCGAGTTCGGCACCGGCCGTGAGCAGCGCCTCGATGTGGCCGCCGCCCTCCTGGGGCACGTACTCCGGGTCCGCGACGCCGAGGATCACGTTGGAGCGTTCGAAGACGAAGCGGCGGTCCGTGCTCGGCACGCCCATCATGTCGCAGATGACGTCGAGCGGCAGGCGGGCGGCGACGTCGGTGACGAAGTCGCAGGAGCCGCGTTCGGCCACGTCGTCGACGATGGTTCGGGCGGTGCGGTCCACGTCCTCGGAGAACTGCTTGATCATTCTGGGAGTGAAGGCGCGGGCGACGATCCGGCGCAGCCGCTGGTGTCGGGGATCGTCCATTTCGATCATGGAACCGAAAAACTCGCCGAAGCCCGGCGGGAAGTCGGGTATGTGGGTGGAGCCCTGCCCCGAACAGAAGTCCTCCGGGCGCCGGGTCGCCTCCGCGACGTCGGCGTGCCGGGTCAGCGCCCAAAAGCCGGGGCCGGGCTCCAGTGGGCTCTCCGGCTCCGGGTAGTAGGGCATCGGCCAGGTGGCGCGCAGCCGGGCGAAGCCCTGTTCGCGGGCAGCCAGGGGGCCCGACCAGAAGTCCAGGTCCGCGAGTGGGACGTCGGTGGGCCAGGTCCTGGGGTTCGGGTCGGTCGTGCTCGGTTCAGCCGCCTCGGCCGTCATGCCGCTCACTCCGATCGCGCGTTGTTACTCGCGGGTTCGGTAATCAGTGCAGCACACATGCGTCGAGCGATCCAGGGGTGCGCGCGCGATTTCGCGGGGGTCAGGTGGTGATCGCGCCGCCGTTGACCTGGAGGGTCTGGCCGGTGATCCAGGCGCTTTCGGTCGAGGCGAGGAACGCGCAGATCGCCCCGGCGTCCTCGGGGGTGCCCAGGCGGCCCACCGGTATGCGCTCGGCCTGTCCGGCGGTGTGCGCGAGTTCGCGGCCGCTGGGGCGTGGGTCCATCAGGCCGAGCGCGACCGTGTTCGCGGTCACGCCGTCGCGTGCGGTCTCCATCGCGAGGTGGCGCATGAAGGCGATGGCGCCGCCCTTGGCGGCCCCGTACAGCGAGATGCCGAACGCCTGGCCGCTCACCCCGGCGGTCGAGGCGATGGTGATCACCCGTCCGAAGCGGCGCGCGCACATCCCGTCGAGCACCGCCTTGGTGCACGCCATCACGCCGAACAGGTTGACGTCGGCGAAGCGTTGCCAGTCCTCGGGCACGGTCTCCCGGAACCGGGTCGGGCGAAATGCCGCGGCGCCGCCGTTGCCGGCGTTGTTGACCAGGATGTCGACCGGTGCGACGGCGCGTTCGAAGGCGCGGATCGCCAGGAGTGCGGCCCTGGGGTCGGTCACGTCGAACACGGCGGGGTATGCCCGGCCGCCGGCGTCCCGGATCGTGGCCGAGGTCTGCTCGGCGCGCTCGGCGTCGAGGTCGTTCACGGCCACGATCGCGCCCTGCGCGGCGAGCAGTCGGGCGATGCCCGCGCCGACGCCCTGCCCCGCGCCGGTCACCAGCGCGGCCCTGCCGTCGAGTGCGAACACGCTGGTCTCCCGGGGGAATCGATCGGTTCGACGACGGTCCTGGGCCCGGCGTCGATCATGACGCGCGCAGCCAACCACCGGCCCCTACACGTGTCAATGCTGGACTCCATCAATTACCTTCGACCGGTAGGGGCGCGCACCTAGACTGTGGAACGCCCGCCTCCGCCATACGAAACCGTACGGCGTTGTTTCCCTCCCGGAGGACTCGTCCAGTGCCCCCGTCAGCCGAGTCGCCCACTCCGGAACGACACGAGTCGCGGCACCACGTCCAGACCGCGCTCGAACGCCTGATCCGGCTCCAGCAGAGCCGTCGTGTGCACGGTGAACTCACCAGCGCCTCGCGCGCCCAGGTTTCCCAGCCGGCCGTGGTGTTGTTGGCCCGGTTGCAGGCGGGCGGCGGCGGCCTGGCGATCGGCGATCTGGCCAAGCTCGCCCGGATGGACATGTCGCTGGTCAGCCGGGAGTTGCGCAAGCTGGAGGCGGACGAGCTGGTCACCCGCACCACCGACGCGCGCGACGGCCGGATCACCCGGGTCGGCCTCACCCCCAAGGGTCGCGGTGTGGTCCGCCGGCTGCGTCGGGTGCGGGACCGGCACTTCGAGGACGCGCTGTCGGGCTGGTCCGACGAGGACCTCGCCGCCCTCGGCGCGCTGATGGGCCGCTTCGTCGACGACCTCTCCGCCGTTCGCTACCGCGAGGCCGACGACACTGCCTGAGCCGGCCGTCGGCTCGTTCGTCGGATCGGCCGACGCGACGCCTCGACCCGGCCGTTGCGCGCGGCTGTCGCGTGAGCCGAGAAGGCCGCTCGAGCGGTTGGCGGGCCCCGTTCGGCGCGTCCCGCCTCTTCCTACGCCGTGCTCCGCCGGCTCCTTTGTGGGCGGCTCGGCTGGACAGCGTCCGCGTGTCCATCAGACTGTGTGCCTGGACCGGGCGGTTTGTCGTCCGCCGGGTCGAACTCGCGTGCCCGCGGGCACGCGTGCCGGTCTGCGGCGGGTGGGACGACGTGGAAGGAAGAGGACGCACCGTGGGAGAGCTGCACTGCGCCGGCCGCGACCGCATGCGGGTCGCGTGAGCGCGGTACTGCGCGGCACGGGAGCCGCGCCGGGGTCCGCGGTCGGCCGCCTCGTGGCGGCCCGGGTCGGCGCACCGGCGGCCCGGCCGGACCCGGTGCCGCCGACCGACATCCCGGCCGCGCTGGACACCGTGGCCCGGCACATGGACGACCTGGCCGGGGCGCTGCGCACGCGCGGCCGGGCGGCGGAGGCCGACATCGTCGAGTTCGCCGCGCTGATCGCCCGGGACCGCGAGCTGCGCGACGGCGCGGCCCGACAGCTCGCGGCGGGCCTGGCGCCGATCGACGCGCTCGCCGAGGCGGTGCGCGAATTCGCCGACGTGGTGGCCGGTTTCGACGACGAACTGCTCGCCGAGCGGGCGGTGGACGTGCGCGATATCGGCCGCCAGGCCGAGGCGCTGCTGCGCGGCGAGGACCCGACGGGCGGTGCACCGCCGGGCGGGGCGCCGGCGGTGCTGGTCGGCGAGGAGTTGGCCGCGATGGACCTGCTGCGTGGCGCGCGGCCGGCGGCGGCGGTGTCCGAGCGGGGCGGGCCGACCGGGCATCTGGCCATCGTGGCACGCTCGTTGGGCATCCCGCTGGTCCTCGGCATCCCGGTGGCGGCGCTGGCCGAGCTGGCCGAGGACCTGATCCTGGTGGACGGCGAGGCGGGTACGGTCGAGGCCAACGCGGGCGCGGGCGTACGAACCATCCCGGCGCCGCGGCGGGTACCCGGTGGCGGCGCGGGGCAGGCGATCACCCGGGACGGGCGCCGGATCCGGGTGCGGGCCAATGTGGCGACCGTGACGGACGCGCTCGCGGCGGGCGAGGCCGGCTCCGAGGGAGTGGGCCTGCTGCGTACCGAACTGCCCTTCCTGACCGAGGAGTCCGGCTGGCCGGACGAGGAACGGCACGTGGCGATGTTGACCCCGGTGCTGGCCGCGGTGCCGCCGGGGTTGGTGGTGGTGCGGACGCTGGACTTCACCGGCGACAAACGCCCGCCGTTCCTGCGCGACCGGCGGATCACGCTGCCCGGACCCGACGCGCTGACCGCACAACTGCGCGGCGTGATGCGCGCGGCGAGCGACACGGGGGTCGAGGTGGCGCTGCTGCTGCCGATGGTCGACCATCCCCGGCGGATCAAGCACGTGCGCGGCCTGCTCGCCGACGCGTGCGCGAGTCTGGGCCTGCTCCCGCCGCCACTGGGCGCGATGGTCGAACTGCCCCAGGTGCTGGACCAGGTGGACGATCTCGCCGAGCACGCCGACTTCCTGTCCCTGGGCACCAACGACCTCACCTCGCGGCTGCTCGGCCTGAGCCGGGACGACCCCCGACTGACGCCCGCCTCCGCCGCGGACCCGAGGGTGTTGGACGCGATCGCGCAGACCATCCGGGCGGGCCATGCGCACGGGCGCGCGGTGTCGCTGTGCGGCGACGCGGCGGCGGATCCGGCGGTCCTGCCGCATCTGGTCCGGCTCGGCTGCGACGCGGTCTCGGTGGCGCCGACCGCGCTCGCGGGGGTGCGGGCGGCGGTCCGGTCGTACTGACGGCACGAGTGCCTCCGTGGGCGACGGCGACGGATCGGTGCAGGTCGCGTGCACTGCGGGTGGCCACATGGTGGGATACGCGTCCGCGGATCGGGACGGGCCGGATATTGCCCGGGGTGGAACGACCCACGTCGGATAATGCGGACATGGGAAAAACGTACGAGCGGATCGACGACCGACTGCGCAAGTTCATCGAGGACCAACCCGTCTTCTTCGTGGGGAGCGCGCCGCTCGCCGACGACGGCCATGTCAACGTGTCGCCCAAGGGGCGGGCCGGCACCCTCCTCGTGCTGGACGAACAGACCGTGGCCTACCTGGACTTCGGCGGCAGCCACGCCGAGACCATCGCGCACCTGCGGGAGAACGGCCGGATCACCCTGATGTGGTGCGCTTTCGAGGGGCCGCCGAAGATCGTGCGGGTGCACGGTGTGGGCGAGCCGGTCTTCCGCGACGACCCGCGCTTCGTGGACCTGGTGGCCCGCTTCGGTGACGCGGATGCGGCCGGGTTGCGTGCGGTGGTGGTGGTGGTGGTGCGAGCGAAGCTGATCAGCGACACGTGCGGGTTCGCCGTCCCGTTCATGGACTATCGCGAGGAGCGGACCCTGCACGAGGAGTACATGGCCCGCAAGACCGACGAGGAGTTCGTCGAGTACGTCGGCACCAAGCCGTACAACATCGCGAGCATTGACGGACTGCCTGCCATACCACTGCCGTTGCCGCTGCGCGGGTAGCGGGCAGCGGGTGGGGGATGGCGGTCGGCGGGGTGGCGGGTGGCGACCCGGGCCCGCGGGGCTCAGCCGTCCCCGGTCGCCTGCCGCTCGTACGCTCCCAGGATCGCCGCGAGCAATCCCGGGAAGCGTTCCTCCAGATCCGCCTGCCGCAGCGTGGTCAGCCGGCGGTTGCCGTCCTCGCGCTGGTGGATCACGCCCGCCTCGCGCAACACCCGGAAGTGGTGGCTGAGCGTGGACGGGGCCACCTCGACCGGGAAGGTGCCGCACGCGCGCTCGGGGTCGGCGTGGAGTGTGCGGGTGATGGTCATCCGGGTCGGGTCGGACAGTGCGTGCAGTACGTCGAGCACGTTCATCTCGGCGGTGGCCACGTGGACCGGCGCCGGGCGCCGTCGATGCGAGCGGGGCACGGGCGGCTCCTCTTCTCCACGGGTCCCGGCGCGCGGAGGGTTTCCCCGACCGCCTTGGCGGTGATTTTGCCCGGCGTCCCCGATCATCGTGGTACTACTTTCGACGTACGTCGAACATCGTAACCGTGGACGGGGACGGACATGCGCGCATTGCTGATGACCGAGCCGGGGGACGCGCGCCGGTCGCGGATCGTGGACGTGGAGGTGCCCCGTCCGGGCCCGGGCGAGGTGGCGATCGACGTCGCGTACGCCGGGCTGAACTTCATGGACGTGATGGCCCGGCGCGGCGATCCGGGATATGTCCGGAGTTGGCCGTATCGCCCCGGCCTGGAGGTCGCCGGCACGGTGCGCGAGGTCGGCGCGGACGTGGTCGGCCTGGCGGTCGGCGACCGGGTCGCGGCGGTGCCCGACGGCGGCGGCCTCGCCGAAGTGGCCATTGCCCGGGCCGGGTTGACCATGACCGTGCCCGCCGAGGTGTCGCTGCGCACGGCGGCGGCGGTGCCACTGGGCCTGGCCACGGCGATGTTGCTGCTGGCCGAGGCGGGTCGGTTCGCCCCGGGGGACAGTGTCCTGGTGCACTCCGCGAGCGGTGGCATCGGCAGTGCGCTGGCGCAACTGGTCCCGCTGCTCGGCGGTGGTCGGCTGATCGGCACGGTGGGCCGGGCGGAGAAGGTCGAGGCGGCCCGGAAGAGCGGCTACGACGAGGTGTTCGTGCGCGACGAGGCGGACGCGGACGCCATCCGGGCGGCCAACGAGGGCCACGGCGTGGATGTGATCCTGGACCCGCTGGGCACCAGTGCGCTGGCCCTGGACCTGGACGCGGCGGCGACCGGTGCCCGGATCGTGCTGTTCGGCAACGCCTCCGGCGGCGCGCTCGACCCGATGCCGGCGGCCGGTCGACTGATCGGCGGCAACATCACCGTGACCGGCTTCAGCCATCGCGGCCTGGTCGCGGGCGCGCCCCGGCGGGTGGCCCGGGCCATCCGGGGCACCCTGGACCTGCTCGCGGGCGGCCGGCTGGACTTCCCGGTCACCGAACTGTCGTCGTTGGCCGAGGTTCCGGCCGCGCACGACCTGCTCGCCGCGGGGCGGGGTGCGGGCAAGTACGTGGTTCGGGTCACCGGCTGACGGGCCGTCACCCCCGGCGCGCCGGGCCGACCTCGGTCGGGCGCGCGCCGGGGCGGATCAGCCCTGTGCCGGGTATTGGCCGGGCGGCTGGTGCGGGGGCTGCGGCGCGTAACGGCCCGGCGGCTGGTTGGGCGGCTGCGGTGCGTACTGGCCGGGTGCCTGGCCCGGGTATTGCTGCGGCACCTGGCCGGCGTACTGCTGCGGTGTCCGACCCGGGTATTGGCTCGCCGCCTGCGGCGCGTACTGGTTCGGCATCTGGCCCGGGTGGCCGCCGCCGTGCGGAACGCCGCCGGACGCCGCGTACGCGTCGGTGAGGTAGCGGAAGATCCACTCGCCCTCGGTGCGCCACGGGCGCGGGAAGTTGAGTTTGGCGGGCTTGTCCTTGCCGGGGAAGTGGAAGAACATCCGGCTCCAGGTCGTCTTCGTCTCCAACCCGCTCAGCAGTGCCCCGGCCTGCGCGTGGGTCAGCGCGTAGGCCACCTCCTTCGGCCTGCTGCTCAGCGAGCTCGCGCGGTGGAACAGCACGCCCTGGCGGGTGACGGTGAAGAAGTAGTAGTCGGACATCGACGCCCCGATCAGCGCGCCGATGCCGCCGAAGAGCGCGAACAACATCGGGTTCGGCCCGCGGACCACGAACATCGTGCACAGCGGTTCGTCGCCGGGCACGGCCGCGGCCACCACCTCCGCGACCTGTCGCTGCATGGTCGCCTTGCGCATTGCCATGTGTCGGTCCTCCCCGTGGGTGTGCCGCGCGCCGCCGCGGCGGGCGATCGAAGGCTAGTCCCGTGGGGGCCGTCCACGGGGCCCGATCCGGGCAAATGTTCGACTTCGATCGAGGGTGTGCGCTTCCGCTGAGCGGAAACCGGGCGCCCGGCGGGCGGGCGGCAGGCGGCACGGTGGGCGGTACGACATCACCGCCGCAGGGGAGAGCGCATGAACGGGCTCGAGGACGTCTATCTGGTGGACGCCGTACGCACGCCCATCGGTCGTCACGGCGGCGCGCTGGCCGGGGTGCGGCCGGACGATCTGGCCGCGACCGTGCTGCGCGCCCTGCTCGACCGGGCGCCGGACCTGGACCCCGAGCGCATCGACGACGTGGTGTTCGGCGCCGCCAACGGGGCCGGCGAGGACAACCGGGACGTGGCGCGGATGGCGGTGCTGCTCGCCGGACTGCCCGCCTCGGTGCCCGGCGTCACGGTGAACCGGCTGTGCGGATCCGGCCTGGAGGCGGTGATCCAGGCGGCCCGCGCGGTCGCGGTCGGCGATGCCTCGATCGTGGTCGCGGGCGGGGTCGAGTCGATGTCGCGCGCGCCGTGGGTGCTGGCCAAGCCCGGCCGGGGTTATCCCACCGGCCACGAGACGCTGCACTCGACCACGCTCGGCTGGCGCATGGTCAATCCGCGCATGCCCGCCGAATGGATGGTCGGCCTCGGCGAGGCGACGGAGCAACTGGCGGCGGAATACGGCGTGACCCGGGAGGCGCAGGACGCCTACGCCGCCGCGTCGCACGCCGGGGCCGCCGCCGCATGGGCCGCCGGCGCGTTCGCCGACGAGGTGGTCCCGGTCCCCGGCGTGGACCTGGTCCGGGACGAGTCGGTCCGGCCCGGCAGCACCCCGGAGGTGTTGGCCGGGCTGAAGCCGTCATTTCGCCCGGACGGCACGATCACCGCGGGCAACGCCTCGCCGCTCAACGACGGCGCCGCCGCGCTGCTCGTGGCCGACGCGGCGGGACTGCGGGCCATCGGCCGCGAGCCGCTGGCCCGGATCACCGCGAGCGGCGTGCACGGCGTGGACCCGCGCCGGTTCGGCATCGGCCCGGTCGAGGCGGGCCGCCGCGCGTTGGCCAGGGCCGGTCGCGGCCTCGCCGACCTGGACGCGGTCGAACTCAACGAGGCATTCGCCGCCCAGGCGCTCGCCTGCCTGGGCGAATGGCCCGAGGTGGACCCGGCCGTGGTCAACCCGCTCGGCGGCGCGCTCGCGCTCGGCCACCCGCTCGGCGCCTCCGGCGCCCGGATCCTGGGCACGCTCGCGCACCGGTTGCACCGCCGGGGCGGCGGCCTGGGCATGGCCGCACTGTGCATCGGCGTCGGCCAGGGCCTGGCCGTCACGGTGGAGAACTGAGGAGAGACGCCCGATGACCATCCCGTACGACCGCACCGACGGCCGACCGGACCGCCATGCACCCGAACCCCCGCGCCGCCTCCCCGAGTTCGACTTCGCCGCCTACCGGAGTACCGAACTGCGCAGCCCCCGGCGGCCGTTGGTGATCCCGCCGAGCGGCGCCACCGAGCGCACCGGCCCGGTGTTCGGCGTCGCCGACGTACACCCGCTCGACGCCGACCTCACCGCGCAACACGTCGGCGAACCGCTCGGCGAGCGCATCGTGGTCGGCGGTCGGGTGCTGGACGAGTCGGGTCGGCCGCTGCGCGGGCAACTCGTCGAGCTGTGGCAGGCCAACGCGGCCGGCCGCTACCCGCACAAGGGCGACCGTCACCCCGCCCCGCTCGACCCCAACTTCACCGGCGCCGGCCGTTGTCTGACCGACGACGAGGGCCGCTACCGGTTCGTCACGATCAAGCCCGGCGCGTACCCGTGGGGCAATCACCACAACGCCTGGCGTCCCGCGCACATCCACTTCTCGCTCTTCGGCACCGCCTTCACCCAGCGCCTGGTGACCCAGATGTACTTCCCGGGCGACCCGCTGTTCGCCTACGACCCGATCTTCAACTCGGTCCGCGACGAGCGGGCCCGGCGCCGGATGATCGCCGGCTTCGACATGGACACCACCGTGAGCGACTGGGCGCTCGGCTACCGGTGGGACATCGTGCTCGGCGGCGCGAGCGCGACCCCGACGGAGGACCGATGAGCACCCCGCCGATCGACATCCGGCCGATGAACACTCCGCCGATGCACACCTGGCCGATCGGCGCCGAGGGCGGCACGCCGAATCCGGACGGCGGGCTCACCCCGTCGCAGACCGTCGGGCCGTTCTTCGGCTACGCGCTGCCCTTCGCCGGCGGCCCGGACCTGGTCCCGCCGCACACGCCCGGCGCGATCCGGGTGCACGGCACGGTGTACGACGGCGCGGGTGTGCCCGTCCCGGACGCCGTCGTGGAGATCTGGCAGGCCGACGCGGCGGGCCGGATCCCGTGCGCGCCCGGTTCCTTCGCGCGCGACGGGGTGACCTTCACGGGGTGGGGGCGGGCGGCGGTGGACCGGCTCGGCCGCTACGCGTTCAGCACGGTTCGGCCCGGTGCGCCCGGGGCCGACGCGAATCCATACCTGGCCATGTCGGTGTTCGCGCGCGGCATGCTGCGCCGAGTGGTCACCCGGGTGTACTTCCCCGAGGACGACCGCCACGCGGACCCGCTGTTCGCGCTGGTTCCGGCGAGCCGGCATGAGACGCTGATCGCCGTGCGGGAGGAATCGGGAGCCTACCGCTTCGATGTGCACATCCAGGGCGAACAGGAGACCGTTTTCCTTGCCGTGTGACCGTGACCCCGTGGCCGGCCGTGACGCCGTGCCCGACCACAATCCGGACCCCGCGTACGACGAGGTCGATGCGGGGCTGCTCGAACCGGTCCGGGCCGGGACGCCCGTCGAAGCGGCCACGAGCGACGCCGCGTACCTGCGGGCGCTGCTCGACGCGGAGGCCGCGCTGGCCCGGGCCCAGGCCCGGGTCGGGCTGATCCCGGCCGAGGCCGCCGCCGCGATCGAGGCGGGCGCCCGGGGCACGTTCGACCCGGTCGACCTGGCCCGTCGCGCACGCGGCGCGGGCAACCCGGTGGTCCCGCTCGTCCAGGACCTCCAAGCGGCGGTGCGCGCCCTCGACCCGGCCGCCGCCGCCCAGGTGCACCTGGGCGCGACCAGCCAGGACATCGTGGACAGCGCCGCGATGCTGGTCGCCGCCCGCGCCCTGGACATCACGCTGTCCGACCTGGCCCGCACCGCCGCCGCGCTGGCCCACCTGGCCGAACGCCACCGCGACACGCTCCAGGCCGGTCGTACGCTCACCCAGCACGCGGTGCCGACCACGTTCGGGCTGGTCGCGGCCGGCTGGTGCGTCGCGGTCACCGACGCCTGGGCGCACACCCGCGCGGTCCGCGCCGCGCTGCCCGCGCAACTGGGCGGCGCGGCGGGCACCCTGGCCGCCCTCGGTGCGCACGGGGTCGCGCTGCTCGCCCCGTTCGCCGAGGAACTGGGTTTGGCCGAACCGGTGTTGCCCTGGCATACGCTGCGTGCCCCGGTCCTGGACCTGGCCGGTGCGCTCGCCCGGATCACCGGCGCGCTGGGCAAGTTCGCCGGCGATGTCGCGCTGCTGGGGCAGACCGAGGTGGGCGAGGTGGCGGAGGCGACCGGCGCCGGGCGCGGCGGTTCCTCGGCGATGCCGCACAAGCACAACCCGGTGTTGTCGGTGCTGATCGTCGCGGCCGCCCGGCAGGTGCCCGGCCACGTCTCGATCCTGGCCGCCTCGGCGGCGGGCGCCGAGTACCAGCGCCCGGCCGGCGCCTGGCACGCCGAGTGGCAGCCGCTGCGCGCGGCACTGCGCCTGGCGGGCGGCGCGGCCTCGACGGCTGCCGAACTGGCCGAGGGGCTGGTCGTCTTCCCGGACCGCATGCGGGCCAACCTGGAGCTGACCGGAGGGCGGATCGTGTCCGAGCGGCTGGTCGCCGAGTTGACCGCCGAGCACGGCGCGACGCAGGCTCGCCGGCTGCTCACCGACGCCTCCCGGACCTCGGCGCGAACCGGCCGGCACCTTCGTGATGTGCTGGGGGAGGCTGACGAGACGCTGTTCGACCCCGCCGGCCATCTCGGCTCCACCCCGGCCCTGATCGATCGGGCGCTCGCGCACCACCGCACCGTGTTCCGGTTCCAAGAGAAGGTCACATGACGATCGCCACGCTCAACCACCGCTTCGACGGCCCGGCCGACGCCCCGGTGGTGATCCTCGGCCCCTCGCTCGGCACCGAACTGGGCATGTGGGACGCGCAGATCCCGGAGTTGTCCAGGGAGCACCGGGTGCTGCGCTACGACCTGCGCGGACACGGTCGCTCGCACCCGGTACCGGGCACCGACTCGATCGCCGACCTGGTCGGCGACGTGCTGACGCTGGCCGACTCGTACGGGATCAGGCGGTTCGCCTACGCCGGGGTCTCGCTCGGCGGCGCGGTCGGCCTGTGGATGGGCGTGCATCATCCCGAACGGCTGACCGGGCTGATCGCGTGTTGCACCTCGGCGCGATTCGGCGAGCCCGAGGGCTGGCGGGAGCGGGCCGCGACGGTGCGTGCGCAGGGCATGCGGCAACTCGCCGACACGGTGATCCGGCGCTGGTTCACCCCGGAGTACATCGAACGCGAGCCGGCCGCGGTGCAGCGGATCCTGGAGATGTTGTACGCCTGCCCGCCGGAGGGCTATGCCGGTTGTTGCGACGCGCTCGCGGGTTACGACCTGCGCGCCGAGCTGGGCCGGATCAGCGCGCCCACGCTGGTGATCGGCGCCGAGCGGGACCCGTCCACGCCGCTCGAACACGCCCGCGAGCTGGCCGCCGGCATCCCCGACGCGACGCTGGTGGAGGTCGCCGACGCCGCGCACCTGGCGAACATCCAGCAGGCCGAGGCGGTCACCTCGGCGATGCTGGCGCACCTGGCGGCGGGGGTGCGGGGATGAGCCACGCCGACGGGATGCGGGTGCGGCGCGAGGTGCTGGGCGACGCGCATGTGGATCGGGCGGTCGCGGGTACCACCGAACTGACCGCCGACTACCAGGACCTGATCACCCGCTACGCGTGGGGCGAGATCTGGACCCGTCCCGGCCTGGACCGCCGTACCCGCAGCTGCGTCACCCTCACCGCCCTGGTGGCCGGCCACCACTTGGACGAACTCGCGATGCACCTGAAGGCGGCCCGGACCAATGGCCTGAGCTGGGACGAGATCAAGGAGGTGCTGTTGCAGACCGCCGTCTATTGCGGCGTGCCGGCGGCGAACAGCGCCTTCGCGGTGGCGCAGCGGGTCCGGGCCGAGCTGGGCGAGTGAGGGAGGGCCGCCGATGACGCCCGTCACGGTGACCGGCAAGGTGATGGCCATCCTCGGCGCGTTCGCAGCCGGGGACGGCCGGTTGACCCTGACGGAGGTGTGCCGGCGGGCCGATCTGGCGCTCGCCACCGGGCATCGCCTCGTCGCCGAGCTGGTCGGCGGGGGTTTTCTGGAGCGGCTGGACGACGGGTCGTATCGGGTCGGGGTCAAGCTGTGGCACATCGGCGCGCAGGCGCACGCCGCGACCGATCTGCGCGATCTGGCGCTGCCGCACATGGAGGACCTGTACGAGGCGACCCACGAGAACGTGCAGCTCGCGGTGCTGCGCGACGGCAAGGCGCTGTATCTGGAACGCCTGCGCGGCACCCGCTCGATGCCGATCGTCACCCGCGTGGGCGTGGAGTTGCCGCTGCACGCCACCGGGGTCGGCAAGGTGTTGCTCGCCTACGCGCCCCGACAGTTGCGCGAGCGGGTGCTGGCACAGCCGTTGGCCGCGCACACCGAGCGCACCATCACCGATCCGGAGCGGCTGCGCGGGTGCCTGGCCGAGGTCCGGCGCACCGGAGTGGCCACCACGTCGGGGGAGATGACGGTCGGCGCGCACTCGGTGGCGGCGCCGATCCGGGATCGGCACGACACGGTGGTCGCGGCGTTGTCCCTGGTGACCGGGCGGCGTACGGCCGACCTGCGGCGGCTGGTGCCGACGGTGACCACGGCGGCTCGGGCACTGTCCCGGGACGTGGCGCTGCACTGGTCCGGGAGTGGGGACATCGGCGCCGACGCGGACGAGGGCGCGGGTGGGGACTGTCACCCACGTGGGTGACAGTCCCCACCGGGGATCACGTCCTCAGAGCTTGAGCATCACCTGTACGAAGGCCCGGTACTTCTGCAGGGCGAGCCGCAGTTGCTCGGTGTCGTCCCCGGCCTCGCGCCGCAGCTGCTCCAACTCGGTGCGCCGGGCCTGGATGGCGTCGGTCGCCAGCTTGGCCACCTGCGCGGTCACCTCGTCGGCGTCGGAGACCGCTTCGGCGGGGCTGTCCACGAAGGTCGACAGGGTGTCCCGGAAGCGGGCGTTCAACTCCTCGCCGGTGTCCCGGTCGACCAGCGCGTCGCCGGCGACGGTACGGCGCGCGGGGGTGCGCCGCGCCGCCGGCCGGCGACCGCTCGCACTCGCCGTCCCGGCACCGGCCGCGGCCGTGCTGCTCTTGCCCGCGCCGCGCACCGGCAGGACCGAGGTCCCGTACGGCTCCACGTCGTCGTGCTGGCGGTGCGGCAGATCGGCGGCCGGGGCCGGCGGCGGGTCGGTGGGCGCGGGCGGGATCGGGCCGGCGCCGTCGGTGATCCGGGCCTGGCGGGCGGCGCGGTCGCGGTCGTCACGCTCCACGACGGGCGCGTCTTCCGGCGGGGCGCCGGAAGTACTCGGCGCGTTCGGGGAGTTCGTCTTGCGCATCGGTCTGGGTCCTCTCGTCCGGTACGACTGGCCGTGGCGCCGTTCCTCCGAGCGTCCCCCCGTTCGGGACCGCTCCGGTGTGGTCGGTCTTCCGCTTTGTCCATGCCTACCCGGGTGTGTACCCGGTCAGCGGGTCTCCGGCTTCGTGGTGTCGAATCGGGGTGCCCGCGTGTCGTATTCGGCCGCTGTCGTGGTCGTACCGGTCGTACCGGGCGTGCCCGTCGGGTCCGTCGTGCCGGTCCGATGGTTGTGCGTGCCCCTGGACGCGGCGCTGTTCCTGGGGCGATACGTCTGCCCCAACAGGTCGTCGAACAGGGCCCGGTGGTGGATCATCGCCTGGCGCAGGTCCTCGGTCTCGGCGCGGCCGGCCTCGTTGAGTCGGGCGATCTCGTGCGCCTGGCGGTAGTGCTCGAGGGTGTGGCCGTGCTCCACGGACAGCAGTTCGATCCGCGTGTCGTGTGCGCCGGTGGGGTAGCCGCGCTCGTGCATCAGCCGGGTGATCAGCGCGTCGGCCTCGGCCACCGCGTCGCCGGGGGCGTCCACGAAACGTTCCTGGACGTTGGTCCACTCGGTGGCGTACTGCTCCCGCGCGGCGGGCTCCAGGGGTTTGAGGTCGAGGTCGCGGTGCTTGCGCTCGCGATCGGCCAGTCGGCGTTCGGCCAGGCGTCGGTCGCCGTACTGTTCGACCGCCTTGTCGTACTCGGGGCCGAAGCGGTCTTGCAGGTGCTTGCGTCGCATCATCGGGCGGCCCACGAGGACGGCCGCGCCGGCGAGGAGGACGACGATCACCACGATCAGGACGATGGTCGCTGCCGTGTTCACGGGGGACTCCAGGAGTGTCGGGTCTCGGATCGTGCCTTTCGGTGGAATAGCGGATGCACTCCGCATAGCGGAGGTATCCGGCCGTGCTCGACATCCCATCCCTTGCCGGGTCCGCGCCGAGCAAACTCGACCGGGTGCACCGGCTTCCGGCCACCGGAAGGCGGGCGGGTCGGCCGGGCCCGCGATGGGCGAGCCTGAGGCGGATCGGGTAGGGCGGGACGAGGAGCGGGCGGATGCGGACACGGGTCGCGATCATCGGTGCGGGGCCTGCGGGTCTGCTGCTGTCGCAACTGCTGCACGATCGTGGGATCGACGCGGTGTTGCTGGAGGCGCGCGATCGCGCGTACTGCGAGGGCCGGCAGCGGGCGGGCATGCTGGAGCAGGCCACGGTCGACGTGCTGCGCGAGGCCGGCGCGGCGGACCGGCTGGATCGTGAGGGGCTGGTCCATCACGGGATCCATCTGCGCTTCGCCGGTCGGGATCGGCACATCGACTTCCCGAGCCGGACCGGGGGGCGGTCGGTGACCGTGTACGGGCAGACCGAGATCGTCAAGGACCTGATCGCCAAGCGGGTCGCCGAGGGCGCGCGGATGTACTTCGACGCGCCGGTGACCGCGATCGAGGGCATCGACGGCGACGCGCCGCGCGTGCGGTTCCTGCGCGACGGTGTGGAGGAGGTGCTGGAGTGCGACCTGGTGGCGGGGTGCGACGGGTTCCACGGCGTCTCGCGCGGGGCGATTCCGGCGGATGTGCTGAAGATTCACGAGCGGGTCCATCCGTTCGCGTGGCTGGGCATCCTGGCGGATGTGGCGCCGTCCACCGACGATCTGATCTACGCCTACAGCGAGCGGGGGTTCGCGCTGCACAGCATGCGCTCGCGTGCGGTGAGCCGGCTGTATCTCCAGGTGGACCCGGACGCGGATCTCGCCGACTGGCCGGACGAGCGGATCTGGGCGGAGTTGCGCGAGCGGTTGGCGCTACCGGGCTGGACGCTGGACGAGGGGCCGATCAGGGAGCGGAGCATCACCCCGATGCGGAGTTTCGTGGCCGAGCCGATGAGCTTCGGGCGGCTGTTCCTGGCGGGCGACGCGGCGCACATCGTGCCGCCCACGGGCGCGAAGGGGTTGAATCTCGCGATGGCGGACGTGCGGGTGCTGGCGCGGGCGTGTGAGGAGTTTTTCCTGGCCGGGTCGCGGGCGGGGCTCGACGGCTACAGCGACGCGTGTTTGCGGCGGGTGTGGCGGGCGGAGCAGTTCTCGTACTGGATGACGACGTTGTTGCATGCGCGTGGGGATGCGGACGCGTTCGAACGACGGTGCCAGGAGGCGCAGTTGGCGTATCTGGCCGACTCCGATGCGGCGATGGCCACGCTGGCCGAGAACTATGTCGGCTACACCTGGGCCGACTGACCCCGCGGCCGGCCGGACGTCGTAGGCTGATGCCGGCAATACGCCATCTTCACAAGGAAGTTCGTCAGCGCCGGGTCGGTCGGTGGAGTGTGCTGTCGGGCTCGCTCGGCATGCGGGTTCGGCGCGGCTCCGCCTCGGCGGTGTGCGGTCGTTTCCCGGATCCGGGCCTGTCTCGGAAGGGCCATGATGACCACCGACCACGACACCTTCGGCGACGGCGGGTATACGCCGGACGCCGAGCGGGACACCACGATCCTGCTGGAGGCCTTCGTCGCGCACATCGCGAACGCGGTTCGCGAGCGGGGCCTGCCGGAGTGCCTCCCGGGCGATGCGACCGCGCTGCACCGCGAACTCGAAGTCGCCAACGCGCACCTGATCGACGACGAGCCGTCCCGGCACAACCTGCGGATCACCCTCGCGCTGGTCGCGGCGTACCGGATCCTGCGGCCGCACCTGGATCGCGACGACGCCGTCGCCCTCGTCCGGGACGCGATCGTCGAACCGCTCGGCGCGATCACCGAGTCGGCCACCGCGGCGATGCTCGATGCCGCGCCCGACCCGTTCGCGGCGATCGTCGCGCTGTCGAAGTCCCGCGAGGAGGAGTCCTTCGGACGGACCTTCACCTTCGTTCGCCCGGCGGACGACGACCGGCGCTACCTCCTCGACATCCACCGCTGCTTCTACCACGACGTGCTGGTCGCCAACTCCGCCCCGGAGTTGACGCCCGCGATGTGCGCCTTCGACCTGAACTGGATCCGGGCCATCGACCCGAACCGACACGGTCTGCGCTTCGACCGCGCCGGCGCCATCGGCCACGGCGACACCCACTGCACATTCCACTTCCACCGCACCGACCCGCCGGAGTCGCCCGTGATCGACGAAGGCTGACGACAAGGTTGTCCACAGGCTGTGTGTGAAGGTTGTGGGCGAGGGTGTCCGAGGCTCGCGGCCTCGGACACCACCCGTGCGTTTTCGGCCGCCGGGAGCAGTGAAGGCACGCGTTAGCGCCGTCGGTGCGGCGAATCCCGGTGCGGGCGCGGGTGATGGGCCCGGCCGCCCACGAGGGGGCGGCGGTGCCCGCAGATCGGCGCGGGCGCCGGCGGGCGTGGGGGCGCGCTCAGCGCCGGGTCCTGGCGCAGGATGGCCGCCTGGAGGTCGCGCAGGCGCGGGCCCGGATCCAGGCCGAGTTCCTCCGCGCACAACCGGCGACCCGCCTCCAGGACCTGCAGCGCCTCCGCCTGCCGACCGGATCGGTAGAGGGCGAGCACGAGTTGCGCCCTCGGCCGCTCCCGCAGCGGGTACGCCCGGACCAGCGACATCAGGTCGCCGATCGCCGACGCGTGCGCGCCCATCGCCAACCGGTACTCGGCCGCCTCCTCGCGCAGCGAGGTGTACTCCTCGACCAGCCGGGCCCGTTCGGACGCGGCCGCGTCGTGGTCGGCCAGCTCGGCGAACGGCTCGCCCCGCCACAACAGGCGTGCCTCACCGAGCAGTTCGTCCGCTCGCTCGTACGCCCCCACCGCACCCGCCGCGCGCCCCGCGTCGGTCAGCGCGCACAGCCGCGCCACGTCCAGGCTCCCGGCCGGCACCTCCAGGGCGTAGGAGTCATCGCGCGTAGTCAACAGGCGGTAGGGCGCACGCCGCCCCGGCTCCAACACCCGGCGCAGGCCGGACAGATAGGCGTGCAGCGTCGACCGGGCCCCAGGCGGCGGACGCCCGTTCCACAATTCCTCGGCCAGCCGCTCCACCGGCACGGCCACCCCCGGCCGGAGCAGCAGCAGGGTCAGCAACTCCCGCTGCCGCCTGGGTCCGATGTTCAACGCGCGTCCGTCGGGGCCCAAAACCTGGGTAGGCCCCGACACACGGAAGGACAGGCCCCCCGACTCATCGCTGCGCGGTGGCTCCCCAACCTGCCCGCGCGACGGAATCCCCCTCGTCATGTGGAAGACGACGGACACACCGCCCGAGCGGGTTCCGCGCCGGCCCAGGGTTGAGGGACCCTCGCCCCGACCGTGCGCCTCCGTTGGGGAATTCCCGCCTCACGGAGGGGCATGGCCGGGAAGCCCTGGGTGGATACATCTAGCGCCGGTCGCTGAAGCGGATGTCCAGGCTGCGCAGATACGTCTGGAGTCCCGCGTCCTGAATCGGGATCAGGTGTGCCGGGCTGCCCGACTCGTTGTGGTGGGCGTGCCACTTTCCGGGCGGGGTGACGAACGCGCCGCCCGGTTCCCAGTCCACCCGCAGCGGGTCGACGATCTCGCCGCGCTCGTCCAGCCGGTCGCCGAGCAGCGTGTAGCAGCCCGGCTCGCAGTCCAGGATCAGATCGAGCGCGACCGACTGGTGGCGGTGCGGGCGCTGGATCTGGTCCACCGGCAGCAGGCCGAACATCGCCCACAGGGTGTGGGTGACGGTCAACGTCCGGTCCTGGTCGACGGTGTTCAGCAGCACGCTGACCCGGTTCTTGGCGTTGGCGCCGGGCGCCTCGGCGATCCGGGTCAGCTCCTCGACCGCACGATGCCGGGCGAACTTGGTGGGCCGGAACCGGGCCGTGCTCGGCACGACCCCGAGGTAGCGCAACAGGGGCTCGTCGTGCACCCAATAGAGCACGGCGTCCTGGGTCGCGTGGTGGGTGATCTCGCCCAGGTCGGGCAGGACCAGGAAGTCGCCCTTCTCCCACTCCACGGCCTGGCCGCCGACCAGTGACAGGCCCCGCCCGTACAGCACGTAGTACAGCTGCGAGGTGGCGTTGGGCCGCACCGCGAGCCGATCGCCCGCGTTGATCCGGACGAAGTTGGCCAGCAGTGCCGGACTGGTCGCCGGGCCGCCCTCGATCCGCATCGGCTCGGCGAGGTCGAGCGGGACCACCCGGGTGTCGCCGCCGGTGTGCAGTTCGGCCGGAAAACGCTGCACCGGGACGGGTGTGATGTGGCCCGAGCCGATCGGGTTGGCCGCCTTCGTGTATTCCCAGTACACCGCGTCCTCGGCCCACGCGGCGGCGCTCGCCGCCAGCGGCCCCTCGAACCCCAGGCGCGCCACGTCGACCAGGGGCGGCGCCGCGACGGTCGGATCGAAGAGCGTGGATTCCCCTGCTCCGGACGGGTTTCGACCGGCCGTCACCTCAGCCTGCGCAGTCATCCGAGATCCCTTCGCGAACGATTCCCCGACCCGGCCATGCTCCCACCGAACCGGTTGCGGCAAACTGCGGAATCGGTCACATTCCGCGCGGTTCGCCCCGGTCGCCCGGCGCCCCGTCGCGCACACGGAAACCGCCGAGCCCGTCGGCGAGTTGCGCGAACGCCTCGCCGGCTGACCCGTCGAGCGCTCCCGCGCCGCTGTCCGTCGTTCGGTGGACACCCGGCGTCCGTCGTTCGTACGTCCCGGCGCCCGAGCCCGCTGCGCCATCGTCGAGGCATGACAGCGGAACGGACACTCGCCCCGGCGGGCGAGGCGGGCGGCGCCGAAACGGCGATCAGGGTGCGCGGGTTGCGGCGCGCGTACGGCGGACATCGGGCGGTGGACGGACTGGACCTGGACGTGCGCCGGGGCGAGATCTTCGCACTGCTCGGCCCGAACGGGGCGGGCAAGACCACCACGACCGAGATCCTGGAGGGCTACCGCTCGCGCGACGCGGGCGAGGTCGCCGTCCTGGGCGTGGATCCGGCGCGCGCCGGGGCGCGGTGGCGGGCCCGGATCGGCATCGTGCTCCAGGAGTCGGCGGACGTGTCCGGGCTGACCGTGCGCGAGAGTGTGCGGCACTTCGCGCACTACTACCCCAGGCCCCGCGATCCCGACGAGGTGATCGAAGCGGTCGGGCTGACCGACAGGCGGGACACCCGGGCCGGCGCCCTCTCCGGTGGGCAGCGGCGCCGCCTCGACGTCGCGCTCGGCATCCTGGGCGGGCCGGAGCTGCTCTTCCTGGACGAGCCGACCACCGGGTTCGACCCCGAGGTGCGCCGCCGGTTCTGGGCCTTGATCGCGGGCCTGCGGGCGGCCGGGACGACGATCCTGCTCACCACGCACTACCTGGACGAGGCCGAACACCTCGCGGACCGGGTCGGGGTGATCCGGGCGGGGCGGGTCGTGGACGTGGACACCCCCGAGCGGCTCGGCGGCCGGCACCTGGCCCGATCGGTACTGCGCTGGCGCGACGCCGAGGGCACGCACGAACTCGCCACCGCCGAACCGACCGCCGACGTGGCCCGGCTCGCGGCCAGGTTCGGCGGCGAGGTACCCGAACTGACCGTGACCCGACCGTCCCTGGAAGACGTCTATCTCGACCTGATCGGAGCCCGGTGATGTCGATGTCGAGGGGAACCGTCGTGGCGGCGCGGACCCGCCTCGAACTGAAGATGTTCGCCCGACACCGCGAGCAGATGGCGGTGACCTTCGCGATGCCGGTGCTGCTCCTGGTACTGCTCGCGCTGATCAGCGGTGGCACGGTGGAGGGCACCGGTGTGGCCCAGAGCCAGGTGCACGCGGCGGGCATGATCGCGGTCGGCATCGTCTCCGCCGGATTCCAGGGCCTGGCGCTCGCGGTGGCCGCCGAACGCCAGGACGGCACGCTCAAGCGGCTGCGCGGCACGCCGATGCCGCCGGCGGCGTACCTCCTGGGCAAGATCGCCCAGGTGATCGTGGTCAGCCTGGCCCAGGTCGCGCTGCTGCTCGTGGTCGGAGTGGTGGGCCTGGACCTGACCCTTCCGCACGACCCGACGCGGTGGCTGACCTTCGCCTGGGTGTTCGTCCTGGGCGTGACCGTGGCCACACTGCTGGGCCTGGCCGCGAGCGGGCTGATGCGCAAGGGCGCCAACGGGGCGCTGATCATCCTGCCCTTCACGGTGCTTCAGTTCGTCTCGGGCGTGTTCGTCGAGCCGAGCCAACTGCCGCAGGGCGTCCAACAGTTCGCTGCGCTGTTTCCGCTGAAGTGGCTCACCCAGGGGATGCGCTCGGTCTTCCTGCCGGACACATTCCAGGCGGTGGAGCCGGCGGGCTCGTGGGAGCACGGTCGGGTGGTCCTGGTCTTGGCCGCGTGGGGTGTGGTCGCCTTGGTCGTGTGGATCAGGACATTCAGGTGGATCGAGAACGAGCGGTGACCATGACGACCGCCGACGCGCAGGACGCGGAGGAGTTGGCCTTCGGGGCCAAACTGGCCACCGTCTACCGCGGCGCCTACTTCCTGCTCGCGGCGATCACCGCGGTCGAGTTCGCCGGACGTGACGCACCGCCGTGGTGCTACGCCGTGCTGCTCGTCATGCCCGTGTCGTTCTGGGTGATGGTGCCGCCGGGCGTGGACCCGACCCAGTGGGACCGGCGCGGCCGGGCCCACCTCGCGATCGCCTACGCCGCGGTGACCGCGCTCAGCCTCCACGATCCCGAGGGAATCGTGCTGATGTACGTGCTGATGCCGCTGACCTTCACCTTCGTCGAGGCGACGATCCCCGCGATGTTGCTGAGCACCTACGTCTTCGGTATGAACGGCGCGCTGCGCGCCCGCAAGGCGCACTGGGAGCACGGTGCGGTGGCGGGCATCGTGGTGGAGGTCGTCGTCGTGCTCGGCTTCAGCTTCCTGATGGCCCGGCTGGTCCAGTGGTTGGCCGACCGGGTGGAGGAGCGCGGCCGACTGCTGCGCGAGTTGGAGGCCACCCGCGCGGAGCTGGCCGAGACGCACCACCAGGCGGGGGTACGGGTCGAGCGCGAGCGTATGGCGCGCGAGATCCACGACACCCTGGCCCAGGGCTTCACCAGCATCCTGATGCTGATCCAGGCGGCCGGGATCACCGTGGACTCCGACTCCGAGGCCACCCGCAAACGGCTGGACCTGGCCGAGCGGGTGGCCCGGGACAACCTCGCCGAGGCTCGTGCGCTGGTCGCCGCCCAGGGCCCGGCCGAGGGCGCCGAGCCGGCCGAACCGCTCGCCGAGGTGCTCGGTCGCACCGTCGCCGCGCTCGGCGAGGAGTTGGAGGTGGCGGCGTCCTTCGCGGTCGCCGGCACCGAGTACGAGTTGTCCTCGTCCGTGCAGGTGGTGCTGGTCCGGGTGCTCCAGGAGTCGCTGGCCAACATCCGCAAGCACGCCGAGGCGAAGTCCGTGGTGGTGGAACTGGCCTATCGGCCGTTCGCCACCAGGCTGACCGTGGTGGACGACGGACGGGGCTTCGAACCGGGGTCGGGGAAGGGGGGATACGGTCTTCCCGGCATGCGAGCCCGTCTCGCACAGGTCGGCGGAGAGGCCGAGGTGGTCTCGGCTCCCGGCCGGGGCACGACCGTACGCGTGGAGGTACCGCAGTGATCCGGCTGCTCATCGCCGACGACCATCCCGTGGTGCGGGAGGGTCTCGCGGGCATGCTCGCGGCCGAGCCCGACTTCGAGGTGGTCGCCTCCGTCGAGGATGGCGCACAGGCCGTGGACGAGGCCGCCGAACTGCGGCCCGACGTGGTGTTGATGGACCTGCGGATGCCCGGGACCGACGGAGTCGCCGCGACCCGGCGGATCGTGCGCGAACTGCCCGGGGTCCATGTGCTGATCCTGACCACGTACGACACCGACGCCGACATCGTGCGCGCGGTCGAGGCGGGCGCGACCGGCTACCTGCTCAAGGACACCCCGAGGGTCGAACTGGCCGCCGCGATCCGGGCCGCGGCGCGCGGCGAGACCGTGCTGGCGCCGCCGGTGGCGGCCAAGCTGGTCACCCGGATGAAGGCCCCGGTGCGCGACGCGCTGAGCCCGCGCGAGACGCAGGTGCTCGGTCTGGTCGCGCGCGGGATGACCAACGCCGAGATCGGCCGCGAGCTGTACATCAGCGAGGCCACGGTCAAGACGCACCTGCTGCGCACGTTCAACAAGCTCGGCGTCGACGACCGCACCGCCGCGGTCACGGTGGCGATGGCGGACGGGTTGTTGCCGGGCGCCGGGGGCTGAGGTCGCGTCCGGCGGGCTATGCGGCCAGGCGGGCGTAGCGGCCCTTGTGGAACATCAGCGGGGCGGTGTCCCGGGGCAGGTCCAGGGCGGTCACCGCGCCGATCACGATCACGTGGTCGCCGCCGGGCAACTCGTGCGCGATGTCGCACTCGATCCAGGCCACCGCGCCGGCCAGCCGCGGCGCGCCGTTGCCGGCGGGCGACCAGTCGACGCCGGCGAACTTGTCGCCGCCGCTGCGGCCCATCGCCCGGCACACGTCCTGCTGGTCCTCGGCCAGGATGTTGACCACGAAGCGGCCGGCGGCGCGCACCTTCGGGTAGGTCGTCGAGGTGAGGGCCGGGGCGATGGAGATGTAGGCCGGCTCCAGCGAGAGCGACGTGAACGACTGGCAGGCCATGCCCACCGGCGCGCCGTCGTGGATCGCCGTGACCACGGTGACTCCGGTCGCGAAGTGCCCCATGACCTGGCGCATCCGCGCCTGATCGATCCCGGCCGACGGCGTCGTTGCGCTGGACATGGCTGCCCCCAGGGGTGCGAAGCTGGATGTGAGCCGGATATGACTAATAGTCGTATCCCTGTTTGTTCCAGCCATTGAACGGCTGATCTGACGAACCGTCAATAACCTGGCGCCGGGTCGCACCCCGTGATCACCGCCACCTTGACGGCCCCTTTCGGGGTGTTCGGGAACTTACGCGTGCCTGCTGCACGTCCGGATCAGTAGCAGTAGCGTCGTCCGCGACGTCAGACATCCTCTGGAAGGACACCATCCATGGCCGTGAGCCTGAGCAAGGGCGGAAACGTCTCCCTCACCAAGGAGGCCCCTGGCCTGACCGCCGTCGTCGTCGGCCTCGGCTGGGACCTGCGCACGACCACGGGCGAGGACTTCGACCTCGACGCGAGCGCGATCGTCGTGAACGCGACCGGCAAGGTCTACTCCGACCAGCACTTCGTGTTCTTCAACAACATGAAGACCCCGGACGGCACTGTCGAGCACACCGGCGACAACCGCACCGGTGAGGGCGAGGGCGACGACGAGCAGATCAAGGTCAACCTCGCCGGCCTGCCCGCCGACGTGGACAAGGTCGTCTTCCCGGTCTCGGTCTACGACGCGGAGAACCGCAAGCAGTCGTTCGGCCAGGTCCGCAACGCGTTCATCCGCGTGCTGAACGCCGCGGACAACGTCGAGCTGGCCCGCTACGACCTCTCCGAGGACGCCTCCACCGAGACCGCGATGCTGTTCGGCGAGCTGTACCGCGCCGGCGCCGACTGGAAGTTCCGCGCCCTCGGCCAGGGCTACGCCTCCGGCCTCGCGGGCATCGCCAAGGACTTCGGCGTCAGCGTCTGACCCGAAAGCACCCCTCGAACGCCGGCCGGGCAAGCCGATCACCCCGGCCGGCGTTCGCCGTTTCACCCCGGCCCCCGCGTCGATGGCGCCGGGTCGGCCTTCAGTGCCCGGGGATGGACGGCCAACGGATCGTCACGACCACCGAGTCCTCCTCGGCCGCCCAGGAGTGGTCGATTCCGGGCCCCCAGACGACGTAGTCGCCTTGGCGTGCCAGGGTCGTGCTGCCGGTGGTGAGATCCAGCCGGAACCGCCCCGACACGAGCAGAAGCATCGTGGTGCGCTGATCGCCGGCGGTCCATTCGGGGCGGGCCTCGCCCGCCGGATGGATGCCCCACTTCACTTCGAGGTCACCGGTGGCGCGGACGCCGCCATTCACCGGATCGACGAAGTGCCCCAGAAGCCAACCGCGATGCTGTTCGGCGTCGTCATTGGCGTTGCCGCCGTACCAGTTGTCCGCCACTTACAACCTCACCTCGATGCTCGGCATGTCCACCCTGGAGCCCCCGATTTCCGAGAGCCGTCGCAAACCCTGAAGGAGGGCGAAGAGCCCTTCGTTGCTCCAGGACGGCTCCCCCGCTAGGCCGGCGAGACCAGGTCGGTCGAGACTGGAGTATCGCCGTAGCCCCAACGACTCCCAGTTTGCCTGGATGTCACCGCCGAACAGATCCCACCAGTCCTCGTCCTCCACCACGATCAGGGTGCCGAACTCGAAGTTTCCGCTTATGAGATTGATGCCGAAGCCGGTGTGTTCCATGCGCCAGTGATCCGGATGCTCCGAGAGCCAACGCATCGGTGGAGAGAGTCGGTTGGGGTGCATCGGATCCGCGTGACGCACGTGGCCCATGGTGGAATCGACGTCGCTTCGCCCGAAGAGTTCTTCTTCCATCTCTCGTTCGAGTGTGGCGGCCACGTGGGCGTCCTCGCCGTAGTCCACGAGAGGTCCGTGAAACGCCTTGGGGATGACGGCGAGCCGACGTGCCGAGTTCAGCACCTTGCTGCCTCGCTCTTGGACCAACAGCACGTAGTCCGGAGGGGATCCCCGGGACATCCGACCGGGTCTGGCGAAGGCGCACAACGCGACCGGCCCGCCGACGCACAGTCGCCGTTGCGTGGCCAGTACAGCCGAGACGTCGCCCAGGTAGTGGTCGCGGAGTGGCAGGGAACCCGGCGCCACTTCCCTGCCGTCGATCAACGCGTCGACGAGTTCCCACTCGAGGAGGTCCATGGTCAATGCGTATTCCACGAACTCTGCCAGTGCGAAAGCCGCTTCCACTCGTTCCTGGCAAATCCGATGGTCTAGAAGGCGATAGATCGGAGCGTTCACAAGCTTGGTTCGGTGGGCGACTACTTCGGCCAAGCGCTCGACGGCAGCACTTGCCACGAATGCCGGCAATGACTGTCTCGCCCCTTGGCGCGGCCCGGACAGACTGAACTTCGAAGTCACGGATGCGACCGGTTGTGAGATGTCCAGCCATTCGGGTGTCGTGAGAACGGTGGTCTCGAGTAGGTCTTCCGCACATTTGGCGGAGTATGCGCGGTGGTGACCGCCGCCGAGGCGGTAGTAGGTGGACAGTGCGGTCGCGAGGTCTCCTCGTTGAATCCGTCCGCGTCGATATGCACGATCGTGCAGGCTTCCGCGATCGAGAGCGGTCAGTCGATCGGTCACCTTGGCGCGACTGCTGCCGACGTCCGCATCCGTGCAACGGTCCAGCCATGTCAAGGCTGCGGCGACATCCGGATCCGAGGTAAGTCGCTCCTCGACTTCGGCCATGACCGACGACGCGTGTGCCGGGCTTGGCGCCGCGCTCCATACGTTGTCCAGGACGTGTCGAAACCGGGTCTGTACTGCCTCTTCTGCCTGATGGAGGGCAGTGTCGAGGATGGATTGGGTGACAGGAACGACAACTCTTTCCGGTCGGGCGTGCCATCCGGCAACGGTGCGTGTGGCCATTCCCAGATGTTGTGCGAATCCCTCATTGGTCAAGCGCATCGCGCGTTGAAGGGCGGCAGCCTCGCGACCGGTCCACCTGTCGATGAAGATCACTGCTGATCCGCCTTCCCGGATGCATCACCAGTGCATCGCCGGTGCATCGCCAGTTCATTTCTGCCGACCGCTACAACGAGTTAACTCGTGACCGTGAAGACGACAGCCTATCGACCATCAGCTGAGGGAGCCCGGCGAAGTCTTCGAAACCGAGCATCCGTACGAGGAGTTGACAACGATGGTGAATAGCAAACAGCAGGCTGTCCCATGGGGGTTCGGTCGAATGCTGCCGCTCGACAATGTGGGCGGAGCGACGGACGTTCGGTACGCCGGGGTGGACCCGGAGACGCAGACCGGTCGTTGGGTAGGGGCGGATGGCCGGCCGAAGCGGGCCGAAATGGGCAAGCACGGGACGTCGGTGAACTCGTACCCGCCCACGCAGATCAGCAAGGACGGTCGGCAGGACGCGGACACCGGCCACGACGCGACGCAGGATTAAGGGGTGCGCGTGGACTGGCGCCCGGTGTTGGTTGCCACCGAGGATTTGGATCCGACGGCCGATCTGGTGATCACCGAACTCAACCGTCGCCGGGTGCCCGTCCTGCGCGTCGATCCCGGCAGGCGAGGGATGACAACGCTCGCGGCCCGGACTACCCGCGATGGTTGGGGTGGTCGGCTGGTCGTCGGCGATCGTTCCGTCGACCTCGCGAATGTGCGTGCCCTGTATCACCGCCGACCGACCCCGTATTCCGTGTCCGCAAGCGAGCAAGGTGAGCGTTTCGCGGCCCAGGAGCACCGACGCGGCTTCGGGGGTGTGCTCGGCTCGTTGCCCGGCTGTCTGTATGTGAGTCACCCCCTTGCGATTGCCCGCGCCGAGTACAAGACCGCTCAACTCGTCGCGGCAGGGCGATTCGGTATGCCGGTACCGCCGACGATCATCACCAACGACCCAACGGAAGCAAAGGCGTTCTGTCGGCAACGCAGGGCGATCTACAAGCCATTGCACGCGGGTGAGTACACCGTCGACGGGTCACCCGCCGGGATTTGGGCGGCGATCGTCGATCCGGAGGAGATCACCGGTGCGGTAAGCCTCAGCCCACACCTGTTTCAGGGATACGTCGACAAGATCGCCGACATCAGGGCGACCGTCGTCGGTGATCGAGTCTTCTGCGTCCGGATCATCGCACCGCCAGGCGTGCCGGATTGGAGAGCGGCCTACAAGTCGCTTGTCTACGAAGCCGTTTCCTGTTCGGACAACATCCGTCGGGCGATGCTCGCCTTTCTCGAATACTTCGGGCTCGTATTCGGCGCGTTCGACTTCGCCGTGACCGCCGATGACGTCTGGTGGTTCCTGGAGTGCAACCCGAACGGCCAATGGGCGTGGCTGGAAAGCGCGACGGAGCAACCGATCGCGTCGGCACTCGCCGATCTTCTCCAGAACGGAGTGACCAGAGCATGAGCGACGACGAAGCCGCAGTGCTTCGCGGCCGGCTGGCCGAATTGATGGTGAAGGAAGGGATCGTGCGTTCGCCCGAGTGGGAAGCGGCGGTTCGCGCGGTGCCTCGTGAAGCGTTCCTGACCGGGGGGTGGTTCGAGTACGAGGACGAGGGCTGGTACCGCCCGACATCGGTCGAGGACGGCCCGGACAAGCTTGCCAGGGCGTACGAGAACGCCACGCTCGTCACGCAGCTCGGCGGGGTCCTCGTGCCGCGCGATGTCGACGGGCGCGTGCGACAACTGCCGACGTCCTCGAGCACGATGCCGGGGCTGGTCGTTCGAATGCTGCAGGAACTGCGGGTGTCGGCGGGTATGCGAGTGCTCGAAGTCGGCACCGGGACCGGATATTCGACGGCGCTTCTCGCGCACCGGCTCGGCGACGACCTGGTGACCAGTGTCGAGGTCGATCCAACCGTGTCGGCAATCGCCGGCGTGGCACTCGCCGGGCTGGGATATCGCCCGGCCCTGGTCGCCAGCGACGGACTCGGCGGACACTCCGACGGGGCACCGTACGACCGGGTGATCGCCACGTGCGGAGTGCGAACCGTGCCCACCGAGTGGATCGCACAGACCCGACCCGGCGGCGAGATTCTGGCCCCGGTGTACGGCGGGTGGATGGGGGCGAGCGAACTGGTACGGCTGACGGTCGCCGATGACGGCACGGCCGCGGGGCCGATGCTGGGCGGGCAGGTCGGGTTCATGATCGCGAGACCGCAGACGCCGCCGCCACTCGGACTGCTGCCCGATCTCGACTCGGGCGACGAACAGTCGAGCGACCTCGGCCCGGATGTGCTGGACGATCACACGACCCGATGGGTCGCACAATTCGCCGCGCCCAGCGCGCAACGGCTCACGATGAATCGCCTCGGGCATCGGGAAGAGGTCTTGGTCGACGTCGAAGCCGGCGCGTGGGCGTGCGTGTACGAACGCAACGGTCGGCCACGTGTGCGGCAAGGTGGGCCCGCACGGTTGTGGGACACGATCAGCGAGCGCGTGGCCGAATGGCGTGCGGCCGAACTCCCGACGGAAAGCCTGCGGATCCGAGTGGGACCGGACGGGCAGCGGCTTGTGTGGGAGTAGCCCGAGAGTAGTGCCGGGGTGGCGGCTTTGTGTTGCCGCTCTTTCAAGCGACAGCGGTCGGGCGTCTCGATTCGAGGCGGGCGCCCGGCCGCTGTCTTCCATCTATCCACCGTGAGGCAGGGATGGAGATTCAAGAGTATCGATCCGAGAGTGGGCTGCCGGTTGTTGTCGGGGCTCGGGTGCGGCATGCCGAGTTGCCGGAGGGGACCGTGGTTGCGTTGCCCGCCGCTTCGGAGCGGGTGGCCGTGGTGCAGCCCCGGGAGGGTGGGCGGTCGCCGTATCCGTGTCCGGTCGAGCACCTGGTGGTGCTTGATCTCGGAGATGAATTGGCGCGCGCTGTACGGGAGTTGAGGCACTTGGATGCGCTCGGGCGGCAGGTCGGGGTGGTTGCCCTGCCCATCCTCGCGGGGCGGAGGGCATCGTGAGTGCGGGGGTGGGGTGGGGCCAACTTCCCTGGGGCGTATGCGATTTCGTGGAGAAGTCGGTTGGGGTCGTGGGCACGGTGCAGGCTGTCGCCGGGCCGCATACCAGTTCCTTTGCGGCTGTTGTCGGCACCGCCGATGGGGCCGTGTTCGTCAAGGCCGCCGAGGAGGCCACCGCGCCGCTTTCGGCTCGGGCGCAGACGAGTGAGATTGCGGCGAGCGCCGTGACCGGTGTGCTCTCGCCTCGGCTGCTGCATTACGGGGCCGTCGACGGGTGGCGGGTGTTGGTCTTCGAGTACGTGGAGGGTCGGGCCGTTCGGTTGTGTCTCGATTCGCCGGATCTGGTGCAGGTGGTCGGTGCGATGGATCGAATCGGGCGGATCCGGCCCGGACGTAGTGCCGGATTGCCGACCCTGGTCGGGCGGTTGCGGGAGCATTTGCCGCCGGGGCGGTCGGGGCCGCTGTGTGGGGATCGGCTCCTGCATACCGATCTGACCTCGGCCAACATGATCATTCGGCCCGACGGTCGGTTGTCCGTCGTCGATTGGGGCCAGGTGGCGCTCGGGCCGCGGTGGGCGGAGGTCGCCTTCGTCGGGTCGCACCTGGTGGACGAGGGGCACAACCTCGGGGAGGTACGGCGTTGGATGTGGCGCTTTCCCGAATGGCGCCGCACCCCGCACACGACACGGCGCCTCCTCGCCGAGGCGATGGTCGACCACACGAACGGCCGGTCGACCTGGTGGCTCAACATGATCGAGGCCCCGATCGCAGGCTGACGGGTGCCTCTCTGCACCTACTGGGGCCGGGCCGGGCGGTCATTGGTGGGATGGCCGCCCCCTCGGCTCGGTCGCTCGTCACGCGTCCCCGAACAGGTGTCGAAACCCGCGCGGAAATTCGTAGTCACACTTTTCGCGGGGGCTCCGTCAAGGAAGCAGAGGCCCCGGAACGAGCCGGGGCGGTTTCCGAAGGAGTCGTCATGAGCGCATCGATCCTGGTCACCGGCGGTACCGGCACCCTCGGCAGCCTGATCGTCCCGCAGCTGCGCGAGGCCGGTCGCGAGGTCCGCGTGCTCAGCCGGCGCGGCGGCACCTCGGCCGACGGCGTCGAGCAGGTGCGCGCCGATCTGCTGAAGAACGAGGGGATCGACGAGGCGGTGAAGGGCGTCGACACCGTGCTGCACCTGGCCGGCGGCGCCAAGGGCGACGACGAGGCGACCCGCAACCTGGTGCGCGCCGCGAAGGACGCGGGTGTGCGGCACCTCGTGTACATCTCGGTGATCGGCGCGAACACCATGCCGATCGGGTACTTCCGCGCCAAGCTCGGCGCCGAGCAGGCGGTGACCGCGTCCGGGCTGCCCTGGACCACCCTGCGCGCCGCCCAGTTCAACGAGCTCGTGCTGAAGATGATGGGCTCGATGACCAAGTTCCCGGTGGTGCCCAACCCGGGCGGCCTGCGCTTCCAGCCCGTCGACGGCCGCGATGTCGCGGAGCGCATGGTCGAACTCACCCTCGGCGCCCCGTCGGGCCTGGTCGCCGACCTGACCGGCCCCAAGGTCTACACGATGGGCGAACTCGCGCGCGGCTACCTCGCCGCGGCCGGCAAGCGCCGCCTCCACCTCCCGGTCCGCATCCCCGGCAAGATCGGCCGCGCCTACCGGGCGGGCGTCAATCTGTCGCTCGACAAGGCCACCGTCGGCACCCGCACCTGGGAGGACTTCCTGGCCGAGCACGTCGGCCGCTGACACCCGACCGGCACACCGACGAGCGCGCCGCCCCGGCGGGAGCCGGAGCGGGCTCGCCGGCGGAGTGTGTCGACCGCGCGACCGGCCATGGACGCAACCGTGATGGGATGGCCCCGTGAGCCGTGCCACCGAGGACACCAACCGCCGCATGTTGCGGGCCCGCGACGCGATGGACCGCGCGTACGCGCAGCCGCTGGACGTCCCGGCCCTGGCCCGCATCGCGCACGTGTCCGAGGCGCACTTCACCCGCACCTTCCGGGCCACCTTCGGTGAGACGCCGCATCGCTATCTCCAGCGGCGCCGGGTCGAACGGGCGATGTTCCTGCTCCGTGAGAGCGACCGCAGCGTGACCGACATCTGCTTCGAGGTCGGCTTCGCCAGCCCCGGCACGTTCAGCCGTACCTTCCACGACATCGTCGGCCGATCACCGCGCGCCTATCGCAAGGAGGCGGTGGCCGCCCGGGTGCCGACCTGCTTCACGATGGCCTGGTCCCGCCCGAGCGGCTGACCGCCCGCGCCCGACCGCCCGAGGCGGACCGGGCGCCGGCGTCCTCAGGTGTTCGGCTGGGTGAACCGGATCCGGTTCCCGAACGGGTCACGCAGCCCACAGTCGACCCCGTACGGCCGCTCGGTCGGCTCCTCGGTGAACTCGACGCCCATGGCCAGCAGCGTCTCGTAGGTCTTGCGGCAGTCCGCGGTGATGAAGATGAGCCAGCCGCCCATCGCCCCCTTGGTCACCAACTCCCGCACCTGGTCGGCCGTCTCGGCGGACATCGACGGCGGTCCGGGCTTTTCCAGCAGGATCTCGCGGCCGGCCTCGCCGGGGATGCCGACGGTCAGCCAGCGCATGAAGCCCATGTCGACATCGGCCTTGACCTCCAGGCCGAGCTTGCCCACGTAGAAGTCGAGTGCCTCGTTCTGGTCGAGGACGAAGATCTGTGATTGGAAGATCGAGGTGAACATGGCCCCAACGCTAGTTCGCCGCCCGGTCGAAAACTTATCCAAAACCGCTGAGTCGACCCGTCGCCCCAGGGCCCTCGAACAGCCCTGGAGAGAACATGTTTTCGCTATCCATTGACCTCGTCAAGGAACCTTACCTATCGTTCGGCCGGTGGCCGACCTCGTTCCAAGGCCGAGAGGATGACCGTGTCGACACAGACCGTCAGTACCATCCAGTTCCCCTACAAGCGCACACTCGGGCCGGTCATGGGCCGCTTCTTCTCCGAGTTGACCGCCCGTCGGATCGTCGGCATCCGCTCCGGCGAGCGGGTGATCGTGCCGCCGATGGAGTACGACCCGGAGACCGGGAACGAGCTCGCGCGCGACTTCGTCGAGGTGGGCCCCGCCGGCACCGTCCGGTCCTGGACCTGGGTCGCCGAACCGATCGCATCGCACCCGCTGGACCGCCCGTTCGCCTTCGTCCTGATCCGCCTGGACGGCGCCGACACCGACCTGGTGCACGTGCTCGACGCGGGCGCCGAGGACGCCGTGTACACCGGCATGCGGGTCGCGCCGCGCTGGCGGGACGAGCCCGTGGGCCGGATCGACGACATCGTCTGCTTCGTCCCCGGCGAGCACGCCGAGACCCCGGAGGGCGAGCCCGGCGAGGCGCAGGAGGTGACCACGATGGAGTACTTCTCCACGATCACCTACACCGACGTGCTCTCGCCCACCCTGGTCCGCTACGCGAGCAACCTGCGCGCGGGCAAGCTGACCGGTCAGCGCTGCCCGCAGTGCAACCGGGTGTTCCTGGGCCGGGGCTACTGCTCCGTGGACGCCATCCGACTCGGTCCCGAGCTGGACGAGGACCTGCCCGACCGGGGTGTGGTGTCCAACTACACCATCATCACCCCCACCCCGTACCCCGGGCAGAAGGAGACCGAGCCGTTCGCGCGCGCCTCGGTCGTGCTCGAAGGCGACGAGATGGTGATCGCCCAGCAGCAGATCCTGGACCTCCCCGTGTCCGAGATCCGGGTCGGCATGCGGGTGCAAGCGGAGTGGATGCCCGAGGCCGAACGCGACGCCGCGGAGATCACCAGCAAGGGCTGGGGCACCGTCGCGGGCTTCATCAAGGGCTGGCGGCCCACCGGCGAGCCGGACGAGCCCGCCGAGCACTACATGAACCGGGTGTTCTGATGACGACGCGTCACATGACGGCAGGTCAAAAATGACGACACGTCAAAAGGCGGGCGAGACAAGGGAGACGGCAGTGCGGCAGGACAGCGACATCGCGATCGTCGCGACCGCGCAGCTCCCGGCGGTACGCCGGCAGGAGCTCACCGAGACCGAGATGTTGCTCATCGTCGTCGACGAGGCGCTGGGCAAGGTCGGGTTGCGGCGCTCCGACATCGGCTTCAGCTGCCAGGGGTCGTGCGACTACATCTCCGGCGGCACGTTCTCGTTCGTGCCGAACCTGGACGCGATGGGCGCCTGGCCGCCGATCCACGAATCGCACGTCGAGATGGACGGCGCGTGGGCGATGTACGAGGCGTGGGTGCGGCTGCGGCACGGCGACATCGACATCGCGGTGGCGATGGGCTCGGGCAAGTCCTCCACCGGCGACCCGGCCGCGATCTATCCGCTCGAACTCGACCCGTACTACCTCGCGCCGCTCGGCCTGGACCCGGTCTCGCTGGCCGCGCTCCAGGCCCGGCAGCTGATCGAGTCCGGCAAGAGCACCGAACGCGAACTCGCCGAGATCGCCGCGCGCTCGCGCCGGGACGCGGCCGGCAACCCGAACCAGCAGGTACGCACCGCCGAGCAGGACGTGGACAAGCTGCTCGCCGAGGGCTACCTGCGCAATCCGCTGCGCAGGAGCGATCTGCCGCCGATCTCGGACGGCGCCTGCGCGGTGGTCCTGGTGCGCGGCCCGCGGGCCGCCGAACTGACCGAGCGCCCGGCCTGGATCACCGGGATCGACCACCGCAGCGAGGTGCACAACCCGGCCCTGCGCGACCTGACCGACTCCGCCTCCACCCGGCTCGCCGCGGCGCGCGCCGGCGGCGTGGCCGGCGTCGAAGTGGCCGAACTGATGGCGCCGTTCACCGCGCAGGAGGTGATCCTGCGGCAGTCGCTCGGCCTGGCCGACGACGTCCTGATCAACCCCTCCGGCGGCGCGCTCACCGGCAACCCGCTGATGGCCACCGGCCTGGTCCGGATCGCCGACGCGGCCGAGGCGATCCTCGTCGACGGACGCTCGCGCACGCTCGGGCACGCCACCTCGGGCCCGGCACTCCAGCAGAACCTCGTCTGTGTCCTGGAAGGTGACAACCGATGACCCATGAGCGCGTTGCCGTCGTCGGCATCGGCCAGACCAAGCACAAGAAGCGGCGCGACGACCTGTCGATCGCCGGGCTCGTCCGCGAGGCCGCCCAGCGCGCGCTCGACGACGCACGGATGACGTGGAGCGACATCGACGCGGTGGTGATCGGGAAGGCCCCCGACATCTTCGAGGGCGTGATGAAGCCCGAGCTCTACCTCTCGGACGCGCTCGGCGGCGCCGGCAAGCCGGTGTTCCGGGTACACACCGCCGGCAGCGTGGGCGGATCCACCGCGATCGTGGCCTCCCACCTGATCAGCAGCCGCGTCCACAAGCGGGTACTGGCGGTGGCGTGGGAGAAGCAGTCCGAGGGGAACGCGCAATTCGGCCTGGGCGGCGGCAAGTCCGGCTCGATCGGCGCGGGCGGCGCGTTCGCGCCGTGGATTCGCGCCTACATCCGCAAGTCCGGCGCGCCCGAGCACATCGGCTGGCAGGTGGCGGTCAAGGACCGGCAGAACGCGCTGCGCAACGAGTACGCGCATCTCCAGCTCAAGGACATCTCGATCGACAAGGTCCGCGAGTCGCCGATGATGTGGGACCCGCTGCACTTCCTGGAGTCGTGCCCGTCCTCCGACGGCGCCGGCGCGATCGTGCTCACCGACGAGGCGGGCGGCGACGCGGCGGCGGCCGACGGGCGGGCGCCGGCCTGGGTCCTGGGCACCTCGATGCGCTCCGAGCCGTCGTCCTTCAACGGCCGCGACCCGATCCGCCCGCAGGCCGGCGTCGACTGCGCGTGGGACGTGTACCGCCAGGCCGGCATCACCGACCCGCGCCGGCAGATCGACGTGGCCGAGTTGTACGTGCCGTTCTCCTGGTACGAGCCGATGTGGCTGGAGGGCCACGACATCGCGCCGGTGGGCGAGGGCTGGAAGATGGTCGACCGGGGCGAGACCGCCTTCGACGGCGACTTCCCGGTCAACCCGTCCGGCGGCGTGTTGTCCTCGAACCCGATCGGCGCCTCCGGCATGCTCCGCTTCCTGGAGGCGGCGCTCCAGGTCCGGGGCACGGCCGGCGAGCACCAGGTGGACGGCGCGAAGGTCGCCCTCGCCCAGGCGTACGGCGCGGCGGCGCAGTACTTCGCGATGTGGGCGGTCGGCACGGACAAGCCGTAGCGGCGCGGGTGCCGCCCCGGCGCCCCGGTGCAAATGGTAAGGCTCCTTGACCTTGATTTGGTCAAGGAGCCTTCCTATTCTGGGGCCTTCACCCGGTGACCGGAGGTTGTGCCGATGAAGCCCCCCATCTGCGCGAAGCTAGGGATCGAGTTCCCGATCTTCGCGTTCTCCCACTGCCGCGACGTGGTCGCGGCGGTCAGCCGAGCCGGAGGCTTCGGGGTCCTCGGCGCGCTCGCGTTCGACCCCGAGCAGCTGGAGGTCGAGCTGGCCTGGCTCGACGAGCACACCGACGGCAAGCCGTACGGCGTCGACCTGGCGATCCCGATGGCCTACGTCGGCAAGGGCGGCGGCGAGGCGGCGTTGCCCGCCAACCTGGAGAAGCTGATCCCGGAGCAGCACTGGAAGTTCGTCGACGAACTCCTGGAGACGCACCACATCCCGCCGCTGCCCCCGGAGTTGGCGGACCGACCGGTCAAGGCGGCCGGACTGAACGTGGACCTGGAGTCGCGCGCGCAGATCGAGGTCTCGCTGAAGCACCCGCTGGTGAAGATGTTCGTCAACGCGCTCGGCCCGCCGCCGGCCGACATCATCGACGCCTGCCACGCGGCGGGGGTCCTGGTCGGCGCCCTGTGCGGCAGCCCCCGGCACGCGCAGAAGCAGGTCGAGGCGGGCGTGGACGTGGTGGTCGCGCAGGGCACCGAGGCCGGCGGGCACTGCGGCGAGATCTCCACGATGGTGCTCATCCCGCAGGTGGTGGACACGGTCGGCCCCGACATCCCGGTGCTCGCCGCCGGCGGCATCGGCGGCGGCCGGCAGATGGCCGCCGCGCTGGCGCTCGGCGCGCAGGGGGTGTGGACCGGCAGCCTGTGGCTCACCGTCGCCGAGGCGGACACCCACGAGGTCTCGGTACAAAACCTCCTGGAGGCCAAGTCCACCGACACCGTGCGCTCGCGCGCGATGACCGGCAAGCCCGCCCGCCAGCTCAGGAGCGCGTGGACCGAGGCGTGGGAGGACCCGGCCAACCCCGACCCGCTGCCGATGCCGCTCCAGGGCATCATCTTCAACGCGGCGTCCCGGCGGTTCACCCGGACGAAGAACAAGGAACTCAACGGCTGGCCGGTCGGCCAGGTGGTCGGCATGCTCGACCGGGTCCGGCCGACCCAGGAGGTCGTGATGTCGCTGGTCGAGGAGTGGATCGAGACCACGGAGCGGCTGAACGCGTTCCTGGCCGACGACTGAGCCGGACCGCTCCGGCCGAGACCGGCCGGGCCGGGCGCGCGGGAGGACTCGCGTGCACGGCCCGGCGGTCGGCGGGTCACGGGAGTGAGTGACACCGGTCCCGCGCCTATGAATACCGCGAACTGTCCCGGTATTTCAGCAATCTATGCGTTTTGCGGGCATCAACGGTGCATGTCCGGTAAGGTGCGCGGGTTGCGCCGGGGGCGAGCCCCCGCCGCTACGGCGCCACCGAATCCCACCCCGTGAACCCCGACGGGTCGTGCCGCCCGAACGTGCCGTGCTCGAAGATGCCCAGACCCTCCGCGATCAGGGCGCCGTCCGGACCGAGCAGCCGAGCGGTGGCCACATGGTCGATCACACCGAACGGGATGCGCTTGGCCACCCCGGGGTCCTTCTGCTCGTACACCGCGCCGTCGAGGTAGTCCTCGCCCTTCCACTGCCCGTGCCCCCAGTCGGGGTCGCCGCCGTAGCCCGCGCCGACGTTGAGCGCGATGTACCCGTGGTTTTCCAGGCGCAGCGTGAGCGCGTTGCGTTTGCGGTCGGTCAGGTGGATGTCGGCGCCCTCGGGGTGCCGGGTGCCGGGCGTGTACCGCACGTCGAACTCGGGCCAGCCCAACTGCTCGGGAGCCTTCCCGGAGGCGATCGGGTACATCCGGATGGCCTCGGTCAGGAAACGGTGCCCGTCGGCGGACTCCTGCGCGATGATCATCAGCGCCTGGTCGCCCAGGTGCAGCGGGATCCAGTTCCACCAGAACCCGGCGGTCTGCGCGGGCCGTCCGGCCGGCGGCGCCTCGCCCGACGGGCGGATGCCCCACGAGCGGTCGCGCGAGCCGGACCAGGTCCGCGGGGTGACCGTGATCTCCTCGCCGTCCAGGGTCACCGTGCCGGTCCAGTCGCCGATCTGGACGAAGCGCGACGCGTCCAGCATCGGCTTGAAGTCGCTGCGCTGCACGTGTCGAGGTTCCGGCAGCGGCGCGAACGGCGAGGTGAAGGTGAGGTCGATCGTGATGCCCTGCTCCGGCGCGTCGCACACCACGCGCACGCTGGACAGCGGCTCCAACACCTCGATGCGGTACGGGCCGACCTCCTGCCGCATCCGGTCCGGGCCGAGCGCGCCCGACATCCGCACCGCGTGCTGGCGACCGTCCCTGCGGACCACCACGTACGCGTCGATCACGCCCAGGTTCGGGTAGACGCCCAGGCCGGTGGCGATCTGTACGCCGCCCGTGCGGTCGTAGGCGTGCATGATGCAGCGGTCGTAGAAATTCCGGTCGGTCGAGCCGACCTCGCTGTGGAACAGCGGGACCTGGTGGACCGGATATTCGTCCAGGGGCACGGGGATCGGCATCGGGTTCCTCCTGACCACGCGCCGACGGTGCGCCGACGCGTCGGGCTGGTTGAGACGTCGTGCGAGTCTGCGCCAAATCATTGACGCAATCAAGCGTTATCCGGGCCGCCTCGACCGCTCCGGCCCGCCTCGCTCGGCACGAAGCCCGGATCAGCGTCCGCCGCGGAAGTAATCCCGGGGATCGTCTTCGGCGCGCCGCCGATGCGATACCCGTTCGCCGCCGGCATTCCCGGCCGCGAACGGGGTGCCCCGATTGTCTTCCAACCGGGCCAGCCGGGCCCTGAGTTCGGCTTCTTCCCTGATCTCGTCGGCGGACGGCGACAGGGCCACCATGAACAACGTGATCACCGTGAAAAGACTGATGCCGGTGATCAACGGCGCGAGGAATTGTGTCGCCTCCACACCGTGTGCCAACCCGTGCGCACCCTCGGTACGCACACTCATCGCCGACATTCCCGTGTAGTGCATTCCGCCGACCGCCAGGCCCATGATCAACGCGGCGCCCCCGGTCGCCGCGAATCCGCTCACGTGCAGCGCGGCCCACAACGCGGCGGTGGCCGCGACCACCGCGATCACGATCGACAAGGTCACGCGCAGCGTGTCGTAGTGGATCCTGCCGTCCAGGCTCAGCGCGGCCATGCCCATGTAATGCATGCTCGCCACGCCGCCGCCGGTGACCACGCCGCCCAGCACCAAGCCGACCCAGCCCGCGTTGCGTCGACCCGCGATGGCCATGCCGATGCCGACCACGATCACCGCGAGCACCAGCGAGGTGATGGTCTTGGACACGTCGTAGCGGATCGGCGTGCCGCGCACCGAGAAACCGAGCATGCCGATGAAATGCATGACCCAGATTCCGGTACCGCCGATCGAGGCCGCGCCCAGTACCAACCAGCGTGCCCGCACCCAACCGCGCACCGCGCGGGCCCGCGTCGTGCACAACAACCCGAGCGCCGAGCCGAGACACGACATCAGGTAGGCGATGACCGGGGTCAACGCTCCGTACTGGAAATGATCCACGTGACCCACGTCGGCGACCGCTCCGTCAGTTTTTCGAGCCCCTTCGGAAACGGGAAAACTCGTCCTCGAATCGAAGATGATAGGCCGGCTCCGAAGCCGAGCCGCGACCGGGTTTGGGAATTCGCCGAAACGTCACCCGTCGTATCGACAGGTGGAATTCGGATAAAGATCGCGGTACGCCGGCACCGACCCGCCGCGCTTTGCCGCGAGCACCCCGTGCAGGACGGCCCGGCCGAACACGTCCGCCGCCGCGGCGTGCAACAGGGTCAGCGCGGCGGCCTCCTCGTTGACCCCGTACGGCGTGGTCGGGTCGGGCGCGGGCAGCGGGACGCGGGCCGTGGACACCGCGAAGATCGTGTCGCCGTCGTAGAGGGTGTGTACGGGACGGATCGCCCGGGCCAGCCCGTCGTGCGCGACGCCCGCCACCTTCTGCGCCTGGGACCTGGTCAGCGTCGCGTCGGTGGCGACGATCCCGATCGTGGTGTTGAGCGTGGGCGGGGTCTGCGCCGCGGCCGCCGCGCGGGTCAACGCGGCGGCGTGCTCGGCGTGTTCGGGCGGGGTGAGCGGGAACTCGCCGGGTAGGCCGAGGCCGACCGCGTAGGGCAGCCCGCCGATCGGGTCGACCGGCGACCCGGCCGCGTTGACCACCGCGAGCGCGGCGACCGTGACCCCGCCGGGCAGCACCACGCTCGCCGTACCCACCCCGCCGCGCAGGCCGCCGACCATCGCCCCCGTGCCCGCGCCCACGCTGCCCGTCGGCACCGGCGCGTGCTCCGGCTCGGCGTCCGCCGCCGCGATCGCCGCCCGCCCGAGCGCCGCGTCGGGCCGGCGCTGCCAGTCGCCGCCGCGCCCGAGGTCGAACAGCGAGGCCGCGGGCACCACCGGCACCACCTGGTGCGGCTCGGCGCCGACCGGGAACCCCCGCCCGCGCTCGGCCAACCACGCCACCGCCCCGCCCGCCGCGTCGAGCCCGAACGCACTGCCCCCGCTGAGCACGATCGCCTCGATCCGCGGCACCAGGTTGCGCGGATCGAGCGCGTCCAACTCGCGCGTGCCCGGTGCGCCGCCGCGCACGTCCACCCCCGCCACGAAACCGCCGACCGGGCCGAGCAGGACGGTGGTCCCGGTCATCGCGCCGGCGTCGGTGTACGCCGCGTGCCCGACCCGCAGCCCGGCCACGTCGGTGATCGCGTTGCGCGGTCCGGCCTTGAATTCCCCGATGTCGAACATGCAGCCTCCCGAGAACGTCGGACCGTACCGTGGTCCCTGTTCCCCATGCTGCTGCACACCTATCGGCGGGGAGCCGGCGCGAGGAGGTGTCGACGTCGGGTCCGGGTCAGGACTCCCGTTCGGAGTACGCGATCAGGCCGAGCAGAAGGACGTCGATCCCGAACGCGAAACGCTCGTCGCCATCGCCGCTGGTCAACTCGGCGCTCAGCGAGGCCAGCGTGGGGAAACGGGCCGCGGGCAGGGCCGTGAAGTATTCCCGGATCCGCGCGTAGTAGGCGCCGCGCTCGGCGTCGGTCGAGCCGTGCCCGGCCTCCGGCCCGCCCAGTTCGAGGCCGGACATCACGGTGTACATGGACAACACGTCGGCGGCGAACGCGCAGACCCGCTTGGACAGTCCGCCCGCGCGCAGGATGGCCAGCAGCCGCTCCGACGAGTGGAGCGAGTTGGGACCCATCGGCACCGAGCCGATCGTGGCCCGGCCCAGGTCGCGGTGTGCCGCGTAGACGTCGCGGATCGCGAACATCGTCTCGCGCAGTTGCTCGCGCCAGCGCTCGGGATCGGCGACCGGGATGTGCACCTCACCGTTGACCCGGTCCACCACGAGTTCGACGAGTTCCTCCTTGTTGGCGACGTAGGCGTACAGCGACGCCGCCCCCGTCTCGAAGCGCTGGGCCAGCCGGCGCATGCTCAGCGCGTCCATGCCCTCCGCGTCGATGATCTCCAGCGCGGCGGTGACGATCGCCTCCTGCGAGAGCGCCGGTTTGCGCGGGCCCCGAGCCTTGGGCGTCGTGCGCCACGGCGGCAGGGGTACTTCGGGAGCCTCGGACACGGCGCCACCTCCTCGACCAATCCCACGAATCCTGCGACTTTACGAACACTGTACTTGACTCGAACGGTGTTCGCATCTAAAACAGTGTGTTCGAGACAGGAACACTGTTCGGAGCACGAACAGTGTTCGAAAACCGGAGCAGAAGCAGAAGGGGAGACGGGGGAGACGATGGACACCGACGTCACCAACGCCGCGCCGGCCGCGGCCGAGACGGGGAAGCGCACGTCCTACCGATTGCGCTGGATCGGCCTCGCGGTGGTCATGGGCGCCGACATCATGGACCTGCTCGACGCGACGATCGTCAACGTCGCCGGTCCCGGCATCCGAGACGCGCTCGGCGGCAATTCCACCCACCTCCAGTGGTTCTCCGCCGCGTACACGCTCGCGTTCGCGATGTTCCTGATCACCGGCGCCCGACTGGGCGACATCCTGGGCCGGCGGCGGATGTTCCTGATGGGGGTGACCGCGTTTACCGTCACCTCCGCGCTGTGCGGGCTGGCCCAGTCGCCGGAGATGCTGATCGGGGCCCGCGGCCTGCAGGGGTTGGCCGCGGCGATGATGGTGCCGCAGGCGCTCGGCCTGATCCGGGACATGTTCCACGAGAGCGAGGTCGGCGCCGCGTTCGCGGTGTTCGGCCCCTCGATGGGGCTGGCCGCGGTGCTCGGCCCGATCCTGGGCGGCGTGGTCATGGACGCCGACGTGTTCGGCCTCGGCTGGCGCGCGGTGTTCATGGTGAACGTGCCGCTGGGCCTGTTCGCCCTGGTCGCCGGCGCCCGCGTGGTGCCCCGGCCCGAGCCGAGTACGACCACCCGCCGACCCGGCCTGGACCTCGTCGGTGTCGTCCTGGTCACCGCGGCGATGATGCTGCTCGTCTACCCGCTCGTCCAGGGCCGCGAAGAGGGCTGGCCCGCCTGGACGTTCGGCTGCCTGGCGGCCTCGCTGCCGGTGCTCGGGCTGTTCGCCTGGTACGAGGTGCGCACCACCCGTGCGGGTCGCGACGCGCTGGTCGAGGTCAGCCTGTTCGCCAATCGTGCGTTCACCGGCGCCCTGGCGGTCGGCCTGATGATGTTCGCCTCGATGATCGGCCTGATGCTCGTGCTCGGCGTCTATCTTCAGATCGGCCTGGACTGGTCCGCGACGCACGCGGCGCTCGCGCTGATCCCGTGGTCGCTGGGCTCGACCGTCGGCGCGGGCCTGGCGGGGGCCGTGCTCGCCGCGAAATACGGCCGTCGGGTGCTGCACGCCGGCTTGGTGGTCGGCCTGCTCGGCGTGCTCGGGACCGCGGCCACCATCACGATGCACGACGGCCCGGTGAACACCTGGATCCTGCTGCCGGCGACCGCCGTCGCGGGCTTCGGGTTCGGGCTGCTGATGGCGCCGTTCTTCGGGATCGCGCTGGCCGGGGTGGCCGATCACGAGGTCGGCTCGGCCTCCGGCGTGCTCAACGCGGTGCAGCAGCTCGCGGGGGCGCTGGGGGTGGCGCTGTTCGGGACGCTGTTCTTCACCCACGTGGAGGACAACGCGCCCGCCGCACACAGCCTGGACGCGGTGCGCGGGGTGTTCGACGACGCGTTCACGGTCGGCGCCCTCGGCAGCGCCGCCGCCCTGGCCGTGGCGTGGGGGCTGGCATTCCTGATGCCGCGCTTCGAGCGCCCGCCCGGTGCGGAGGGGACGGCCGGGCACTGAGCGTGCGGGCCCGCGTGGGCGAGTACGCGGGAAGGCGCCGGAACGGGATGCTCTCCGTTCCGGCGCCTTCGCGTACGGTGATCGCCCGCCGGGGGCGACTCAGCGGCTGCCGGCGATGCCCGGGCGGGACGAACCCGTCCCGAGCGCGGACGCGCCGTCGCGGGCCAGGACCGAGGCCCGGCTGCGGAAGGCGTCCTCGCGGGCGGCCTGCTCGGGGTGGCGCGCGCGCCAGTACGGGTTGTCGTGCGGCAGATGGCCGCTGACCCGCCCGTACAGGCCGAACGTCATCACCAGCAGACCGACCACGAAGCTGAAGATGATGTTCGGCATCTTGAAGGACAGGTAGTTGATGTCGGATGTGCCGATCAGACCCAGGTTCACGAAGCCGCTGATCACGAACAGCGCGCCGACCACGATGTTCACCGTCGAGGCGGTGTTGCCGCCGATGATCGCGCCGATGATCAGGATCGCGCCGACCACGACCGAGATCAGGCTGAGCGCGCCGTTGGTCGACATGCCCGCGACCTCGCGTCCGGTGGTGGAGAAGAAGCCGACGTTGTGCGTGAAGCCCAGGATGCCGAACACGATCAGCGCGAGGCCCATGAAGCCGCCGCCGTACCGGTAGACCTGCCCGAGTCGATGGTCGACCGGCAGCGCCTCGTCCAAGCCCGTCATGGCCGCCTCCCAACATCCGGTGTGCGTGAAAACTCCTACTTGATCTCTTTTCCCGGATTTGCCGGGAAGTACCGGTTCGAGATCGTCGACACGGGTGCGGGCGCGGCCACGGGCTTGGGCGGGGCCGGTCGGTTACGCGGGCTTGAGAACGACCTGACCGTTCGTGACCACGATCGACTTGGCCGCGAGCGGGCGCGGGGCGGGGCCGCCGAGTACGGCGCCGGTGTTCGCGTCGTAGCTGCTGTTGTGACAGGGGCAGTGGATCTGCCCGCCGGAGACGCTGCCGACCAGGCACTGCTGGTGGGTGCACACGGCGGTGAACGCCTTGAAGTCGCCGGCGGCGGGCTGGGTGACCACCACCTTGGCGTCGTCGTAGACCTTGCCGCCGCCGACCGGTACGTCGCCGACCGGGCCCAGCACCTTGTCGGCGGCCGGGGCCTTGTCCTTGCCGTCGTCGCCGCCGCTGCCGCAGGCCACCAGCGTGGCGCCGCCGGCCGCGACCAGGGCGCCGCAGAGCAGGATCCGCCGAGTGGGTTCGGCACTACTCGTCGACGGGGTGCCCGTCGGGTCGACGGTCGTCGGGTCGGTGCTCGGGTCCGTCGCTCGCATGGGCTGCCTCCGTCGTGGTTCCCGGCACCGGTCGTTCACGCGGCGCCGACGCAACGGAAACGTACGCGAGGGGTTCGTGGTTCGACGGATCGGTGAAGCGAACGGGTTCAATCGGCTCGGGTTGTCCGTACTCCGGCTCCGCGTCCGCCGGCTCGGTGCCTTCCGGCGCCGAGTCCTCCGGTTCCGTGCCGTCGGGCGTCACATCCTCCGATTCCGTGCCTGCCGGCGCCATGTCCTCCGCCTCCGTGCCCTCGGGCGACATCTCCTTCGGCTCCGCGTCCTCCGCCGAGGGTTCCGGCAGCGTGAAGACGATCCGCGTGCCCGCCGTGTACTCGGTGTCCACCGCGATTCGGCCGCCGTGTTGTTCGACGATGCGCTTGGCCATCGCCAGGCCGATCCCGCTGCCCGTGTACGTCTCGCGCGGGTGCAGTCGGCGGAAGGCGGCGAACACTCGTTCCGCCGATTCGGCCGGGATGCCGATCCCGTTGTCGGTGACGGTGATCCGCCATCCTTCCGCGATCGGTTCGGCGTCGACCCGTACCAGCGGGCGCTCGTACGGGCGGGCGAACTTGACCGCGTTGCCGAGCAGATGCCGGATCAGGGTGGCCAGCAACACCGGATCGGCGTCCACCACCGGCAGTTCGGCGTGCGCCAACTCGGCGCCGGTGTCCTCGACCCGATCCGCCATGTCCAACCACGTCTGCCGCACCACCTCGTCCAGGTCCACCGCGACGCTCTCCGCGCGCGAGCGGCCGACCTCGGTCAGGGTGACCATCTCGTCGATGAGCACCTGGAGTCGGCGCGCGTTGTCGATGGTGAAGTCGATGTACTGCCGGCCGCGCCGGTCCAACACGTCCTCGTAGCGCTCCTGGAGCATGCGGCCGAAGGACACGATCCGGCGCAGCGGATCCTGCATGTCGTGTGTCGCGGCGTGGGCGAACTGGTCGAGGTCGGCCTGGGCGAGTCGGGCCCGGCGGTCCTGTTCGTCGAGCCGGGCGCGCAGTTCGTCCCGCTCCCGCGCCGACGCTCGGGCCCGCTCGCGCTCGGCGGCCAACTCCCGGTCCCGCTCGGCGACCACGGCGGTCAGCGTGGCGACGTGCTCGCGTTCCCGGCGGGCCCGGTCCTCCCCGGCGCGGGCCCGGGTGCGCAGGCTCGCCATCGCGCCGGCGATTGCGCCGAACTCCCGGCTGTCGTAGCGCGCGGCCCGGCTCGGCGGCTCGCTCGGATCGGCCAGCCGGGTCAGCGGCCGCTCCACCGTGCGCCGCAGCGCGGCCTCGATCAGCACGGTCAGCCCGACCACGAGCAGCAGGTCGCCGCCGAGCACCAGGAGCAGCCCGCGCGAGCGCGCGTCGCCGTCCAGGGTCAGCCCGACCACCAGCGCCGCGACCGTGGCCAGCATCACCGCCGCGCACGGCACCCAGATCAGCCGCAGCCGGGCGCGGACCGTCCACCACGAGTCGTCGGAACCCGCCATCGGTACCCCGCCCTCTCCGGCCCGCCGTCGCCCCGCCGACACCCCGCCGACAACCCCTGCGGAACAAGGAAAGTGTGGCAGCGCCGGCCCCCTCGGCACGAGGGCATGATCCGGCCGCCCGTCACCGCGGAGCACCGGCCCGAGCCCCGGAGGTTCCTTAAGCCAGTCATAAATCACCCATACCGGGGTGCCGTCGGTGACGAGCCCCGGGATACGGTCGCAGGGCCGGTCGGGCGGTTTGGAGAGACGGCGTCGAGCCGGCGTGCGATAACGGGGGTTTCCTGCGACCGTCGCCCCCCTCCCACCTGTTGGGGCGACGGTCGCAAGAACACTTCGTCACGAGCGTGTGACCGTGCGATCGGCGGTCTGATTCGTCCTCACCCGGGTAGCGATCCACCCGGTAGCGTCCGAGGGCCGAGGCCGAATTTACGCCGAGATTGGTGATCGAGTGTCGCGACGAACCGCGGATTCCGAAGCGACCCGGGGAAGGCGCCGACTGCTGGTCGGCACCGCCTTCTGTGTGGTCGCCGTGCTGGTGGTGGCGGGTCTGGCCTCGATGGGCCGGATCTTTGGGCATCCGAGGTCGCGGGCGGGCGGCGACGCGGCCCGGGGCTATCACCTGCCGGATCCGGCCGAGGGCGATCGCATCGCGGCCAGCCTGCTGGGCGGGGCGCCCGCGGCCCCGTCCGGGACACCCGTGCCGACGATCAGCTCGGAGGCGGTCGAGCCGCTGCCGGTGTCCGAGCCGCTGCGGGCCGGCGCCATCGCGCCGACGCCGGCGATCGGCGCGCTCCTGCACGTGGGCGAGGGCACGGAGCCGGAGCATTTCTGCACGGCGACGGTGGTGCACTCGCCGAACCGCAACCTGGTGATCACCGCCGCGCACTGCGTCTACGGCGAGGCGTTCGCGTCCGACATCGCCTTCGCCCCCGGTTATCACGACGGGCTCATGCCGTACGGGGTGTGGGTCCCGTCCCGGATCGACGTGGACCCGCGCTGGATCTCGGATCGGGATCCGGCCTACGACGTCGCGTTCCTCCAGGTGCGGCGCCCCGGCACCGGCGACCGGATCGAGGATGTCACCGGCGCCGAACAGGTGTCCTTCGACTCCCCGGTCGATCGCGCGGCCCGACTGATCGGCTACCCGGACGGCGAGGAGCAGCCGATCGGCTGCCAGAACACCACCACGGCCCTGTCCGACACCCAGGTGCGCTTCGACTGCGCGGACTTCCCCGACGGCACCAGCGGTGGCCCGATGCTCACCGACATCGACCCCGCGAACGGCCGGGGCACGGTGATCGGTGTCATCGGCGGCTACCAGGAGGGCGGCGACGACCTCACCTCGTACAGCAGCCGCTTCGGCCCCGACATCGCCGCCCTCTACAACCGAGCCGGCACGGCGGACCCCACGCAGACCCCGACGACCTGACGGGCGACGGAGAGGCCGCCGAAGCACCGCGAAATGGGGCGCCGATACCGCCGAATGTCGGCGGGTGTCGGAACGAGCGCACGCGCCCGCACGCGCCGTGCGCGCAATTGCGTGCGCCGGGGCGGATGTTTACGCGACGCGCCTCGGGCTCTCCCGGGGCGCGCTCTCCCGGGAAAGCGGCGACACCATCGGGACTGTAGTCAGTCCACCGTCAGTTGGGCGTCAGCGCTCTCCGCCAATGTGGTTGGCATGACGTCGCTCTCGGCGGTTTCCGGCTGCCTTCCCGACACTATGTCGATTGCCTTTTTTCGGAAGGAACTTCAGCCGACGGTTGTCCGGCCGAGGCGGTACCGGCGCTTCGTCTCGCACCACGCTCGCACCTTCGGGCCGCTTGCCGTGGACATGCCACGGTCGCCCTCGCGGTGAGCGCGGACCGCGGCGACATCGGCCGCACGCGCGGCCGGCCGGATGTCGAGGACGAGAACGGTCGGGAACGGGTGGAGGTCTGGCGGATATCGCTCGGCGACGAGGACGACCCGGACCACTGTCCGGCTTCCCTCGAAGATCTCCTCGACGAGGACGAGAAGGCCCGTGCCGGGCGCGGGCTCGTGCCGGGAATGCGGCGCCGTTTCGTGATCGCGCACGCCGCGACCCGGATTGTCGTCGGCGAGCGTCTGGGCCGCCCGCCGGCCGCCCTGCGCTTCACCCGCGGCCGGTGGGGAAAGCCGGTGGTCGAGGGGGCGGGCCTGCACTTCAGCCTGTCGCACTCGGGCGACATCGCCCTGCTCGCCCTGGCCTCGCGACCGGTCGGGGTGGACGTGGAACTGGCCCGCCCGAACCTGGACACCGAGCGGTTGGCTCGGCGCTTCTTCGGTGACGAGGAGCGGGAGTTGGTGGCGCGCGGCGGGAACGGCGCCTTCACTCGGTTGTGGACGAGGAAGGAGGCGTGTGTGAAGGCGGTGGGCGGCAGGCTCACCGAGAGCATGGCGATTCCCGTCGCCCATACCGCGCGGCAGGCCACGGTGTACTCGCGCTCGGGTCCGCTCGCGGGACCGTGGAGAGTTGCCGACCTGCCGCTTCCCGAAGGATATGCGGGGTCCGTCGCGCTGCTCGGTGACGGGCCCTTTTACGTTTCACCGAGGATGTGGTACCCAATGTCGCCGACAGAAACCGACGGCATGCGACACAGGCCGGGTGTCAAGTAGAAGAAACTCCCCTCAAAAAGGCGTAGTCGTACCCGTGGTCGCGTGCCGGAGCGTCGCTAGATTTAAGGGCGCGAGAGCACGATGGTAAAGCACCGGCCGGATTCTTGAGCCAGGACCGTGTTTTGGTGCCGGGTATTCCTTTCGAGGAGGGGGAGGTAATCGTGGAAGGCAGGAACGTGATCACCAAGGCCGCGCGGTGGAGCGCTGTCCACCCCTGGTGGGCACTCGCGCTCTGGCTCGTGGTCGTCCTCGGGGCCTTGGCGGTCGGCGCCGCCACGGGTACCCGGCAGGCCACCAGTTCGGACCTGTCCATAGGCCAGTCCGGCCGGGCGGCCGCCATCGCCAAGAGCGGGGGTCTCCAGGTCCGCGCGGTGGAGAACATCCTGGTCACGCCGTACGTCGGCAAGCTCGATGTGGCCAAGGCCCGGGTCGCGGCCGACGAGACCGTGTCCGGCCTGAAGGGCGACAGGGGCATCGCCTCGATCGGCGAGCCGATCCTCGCCTCGGACGGCTCGGCCCTGCTGGTCCCGGTGACGCTCAACGGAGACCCCGAGACCGCCGACAGCCGGGTGCGACCGCTGCTCGACAGCGTGCAGAAGACCCAGGACGCGCACTCCGACGTACATGTGGAGCTCGTCGGCGAGGGTTCCATCCGGGCCGGGCTCAACGACCTGCTGGACGACGGCCGCCGGCGGGCGACCGTGCTGAGCCTGCCGGTGACGTTACTCGTCATGGTCTTCGTCTTCGGCGCGATGGTCGCCGCGAGCGTCCCCGTCGTCCTGGGCCTGTCCTCCGTGCTGACCGGACTCGGCCTGTGGGGAGTGGCCTCCCAGTTCGTGCCGGATCCGGGCCCGGTGACCCACATCATCGTCCTGGTGGGCATGGCCATCGGCGTCGACTACTCGCTCTTCTACCTCAAGCGGCAGCGCGAGGAACGCGCGCTCGGCGCCAACGAGGTCGATGCCATCGAGGTCGCCGCGGCCACGTCCGGCCACGCCGTGCTGGTCTCCGGCCTGGTGGTGATGGTCTCCATGTGCGCGCTCTACTTCGCCGGGCACATCGCCTTCCAGGCGATGGCCACGGGCGCGATTTTGGTCGTCGCCATCGCGATGGGCGCCTCGCTGACCGTCCTGCCGGCCATGCTGTCCAAGTTCGGCCGCTACCTGGACAAGCCGCGCGTGCCCCTGGTGTGGCGGCTCACGCAGAACGGCGGCGTCAAGCCTCGCCTGTGGTCGGCGATGCTCAAGCCGTCCTTGCGCCACCCGGTTCTCGCGCTCGTGCTCTCCGTCGGCGTGCTCCTCCTCCTCGCGCTGCCCGCCCTCGGTCTGCGGCTCAAGGCCACCGGTATCGACGACCTGCCCAAGTCGATCCCCGCGATGCAGGCCAACGAGCGCCTGACGAAGTCGTTCCCCAGCCCGGCGGACACGCACATGATCGCCGTGAAGGTCTCCGCCGACCGGGCCGCGGAGCTGCGCACGGGGGTGGCCGCGCTGGTCGACCGCACGCGGCACGACGACCTCTTCGTACAGACTCCGCAGCCCCTGGTACGGACGTCGGCGGACGGCACGGTCAGCACCATCGCCGTCGGCACCCGCTTCAAGAGCAGCTCCGGCAAGGCGCGCGAGTCGCTGAGGAAGTTGCGCGAAGACATCGCCCCGAACACCCTCGGCGGCGTCGAGGGCGCCGAGTTCGCGGTCGGCGGCAGCGATGTGGCGTACGACGTGGACTACCGGGCGAACGTCGTCGCCAAGATGCCCTGGGTACTGGGGGCGGCGCTGGCCATGACCTTTCTGGTCATGGCCATCGCCTTCCGATCCCTGGTGCTCGCGCTGATCACGGTGGTCCTCAACGTCCTGTCCGCGGTGGCGTCTTTCGGTCTGCTTGCGCTGATCTTCCAGGGGACCTGGGCGGAAGGCATCCTGCGCTTCCAGTCCACGGGTCGGGTGGTGGCATGGCTGCCACTGATGCTTTTCGTGATCCTGCTCGGTCTGTCGATGGATTACCACGTCTTCGTCGTCAGCCGGATCAGAGAGGCCGCACGCGGTGGGCTCGGCATTCGGGACGCCGTCGAACAGGGCATCACCCGGACGGCGGGCGTCGTGACGGGCGCCGCGATGGTGATGGTCTCCGTGTTCGCCCTGCTCGCGTCGCTGAACTTCATCGAGTTCAAGCAGTTGGGCGTGGGTATGGCGGGTGCGGTGCTGCTCGACGCCACGCTCATCCGCATCGTCGCGCTGCCGGCCGTGGTCATGCTGGTCGGTTGGAAAACCTGGTGGCCCTCGCGGCTCGCCTATCAGCACGGTTCCCGGGGGCCGCGGATGCCGGCCGTGGTCGCGGAGGGAACGTCGGTTCCCTGACCGCTCTTCGCGCGTCGGGCTCCGGGTGGCCGGGGGATGGGCTTCGGCCCACCCCCGGCCACCTTTTTCGTGCGTTCCGCGCGCGGAAATTTCGCCGGCTCACGTTGAACCACCGAGCCGGGGGTTCCGTAAACCGTGTGGGGATTCCGATGGGAAACATAGAATCGCATGCGTGTTCGGCGGCGCATGATCAACTGCCTCGTGGCGGAGGTCTGCGCCTTCCGACGTGCGCACAACCGGGAAGCGGGGCGATCACGGGGGTGACTCATGCACAGCGACAGCGGCCCTGCTTCGGTGCGCTGGCAGACCGAACTTGCCCGAGTCGGGGCGCTCTCCGGGCGCGAGAAACAGGTTTTCGCGCTCCTCGGGGCCGGGCATTCCAACCGCGGCATTGCCACCCGACTCGACGTCACGGAACGAACCGTAAAGGCTCATGTGGCAAACATCCTGGTCAAGCTACAAGTGGAATCCCGCCTTCAGGCGGGCCTGGTTGCGCAAGTCTACGAAAGCATGTACGAAGGTACAGTATCGGAGCCGTCAAGCGTATCCGATAATTGACCATCGTGAATACCACCTGGATTCTTACCCTCCTTCGGGTCGCCCGGAACGAGTCGACCGTTGTTCCATGTGGCAGGCCCGGCGTTGCAAGCGAACAACTTGTGACTGGAATTCAACGGTAGACGGGGGATTTTGGTGTACATCTCCATATTGGGTCCGCTGCTGTTAGGAGACGGTCAGAAAACCGTCGGTATACGCGCGAAGAAGAACCGGGTGATGCTCACCATGCTGGCGCTCAACATCGGTCAGGTGGTCACCTTCGACGAGCTGATCGACGAGCTGTGGGGTGAGGCTCCGCTCAAGAACACGCGCAACGCGTTACAGGCGAACGTCAAGCGGGTGCGCAGGTCACTGGCCGAGTTAGGGCTCGGCGGGCCCGGCCACGAGCTGATTCGTACGGTGGACAACGGCTACACGCTGAACATCCCCGCCGACGCCGTGGACGCGTATCGCTTTTTGCAAACGGCGGGCAAGGGCGCGAGCCTGGTCGTCGACCGGCCGCACGAGGCCATGGATCTGCTGCGCGAGGCGCTCGGCATGTGGCGCGGGCCGGCCCTGCTCGACACGAGTGACGGCCCCTGGTGCCGGGCCGTGGCGCTGCGTCTCGACGAACAGCGCAAGACCGCGCGCGAAGACCTCATCGCGGCCCAGCTCCAGCTCGGCGAGGCGGGGACCGTCGTCGCCGAACTCAAGCAGTTGCTCGCGCAGTACCCCGAACGCGAGCGGTTCAGCGAGCAGTTGATGATCGCCCTGTACCGCTGCGGACGGCAGTCCGAGGCCGTCGACGTCTTCCACCGCACGCGCAAGTGGCTCGACCAGGAGTTGGGGCTCAAGCCGAACAGTCGCCTTCACCACCTCTACCAGGCGATCCTGATGCAGGACCCTTCGTTGTGAGCGCCGAGACGGCGACTCGTCACTGATACCGGCAGCTCCCCGCGGAGCTGCCGTCGTGCGTTCAGGCCCGGTCAGGCCCGGTTCAGGGCCGCGTCGCGGCCCGGTTCAGGGCCGCGTCGGTGACCGTGCCGATCTGCCGGGCAGCCTCGGGGGAGAGCATCTGCTCGTGGTCGCACGGCACTTCGTGCACCGTGAGTGGTCCGTCCAGGTGCGGGTGCCAGCGATCCACGAGTTCGGCGACCGGAATCTCCCGCTGCTCGCCGGTGGCGACGAACAGGGTCAGCGCTCCGGTGAAGCGGCCCGGCGTGAACACCCTCGCCAGATCGATGTGTCGGCGCATGATCGCGGTCAGCCGGCGCAGCTCCTCCTCGGTGATCGCGGTCCCCGCGGCGTGGTGTTCGACGAAGGCGGCACGGACCTCTTCGTCGGAGGGATTCGGGTCGTGCGGGGCCACGGGGTAGATGTCCAACGCCGCGAGGAAGGCGACGCGTTCACCCGCTGCCTGGAGCTGGACGGCCATCTCGTGCGCGACCAGACCGCCGAAGGACCAGCCCAGGAGGTGGTAGGGACCCTGTGGTTGCACCTGCCGGACGCGCGCCAGATACGTGGCCGCCAGCGCCGGTACGTCCCGGGGTTGCTCCGCGTCGTCCCCGTGCGGCGCGATGCCGTCGGACTGCAGCGCGTACACGGGCCGGGCCGCGTCGATGTGCGGGGCCAACTCCGCGTACGGCAGCCCGAAGCCGACCCCGCCGTGCACGCAGAAGAGGGGCTCCGCGGTGCCGGCCGGTCGGATGGGCAGGACGGGCGCGGTCATGGCGGCCGGGAGTGTGGCGGGTGCCCGCGGGGTGGTGGGCCGGGCCGCCGCGGCGAGGGCCGCCACCGTCTTGTGGGTGAAGACATCGGCCAGCGAGAGGGTGAGCCCGGCCTTCGCGGCGCGGCTGACCACCTGTACCGAGCGCAGGCTGTCGCCGCCCAGCGCGAAGAAGTCCCCGTCGACGTCGACCTGTTCGAGGCCGAGGATCTCGCCGAAGACCCCGGCGACGACCTGCTCGGCGGCCGTGCCCGGCGCGCGCACCGGGACCGGGGCGGCGATGCCCGTTCCGGCCGCCGCCAGGGCGCGGGTGTCGAGCTTGCCGTTCGCCGTCAACGGCAGCGCGGGCAAGGTGACCAGGGACACGGGCACCATGTGCGCCGGCAGCGTTTCGGCGGTGAACGCGCGCAGCACCGGCACATCGACGGCAGCGACGCCGGGCACGGGCACGACGTACCCGATCAGTTGGGGTTCTCCGGTGGGCGTGGGCACGACGGCGACGGCGGCCTGGGTGATCACCGGGTGGCGGACGAGGGTGGCCTCGATCTCCCCCAACTCGATGCGGAAGCCGCGCAGCTTGACCTGGTGGTCGGAGCGGCCGACGTAGTCCAGGGTGCCGTCGGGTCGCCACCGCACGAGGTCGCCGGTGCGGTACATGCGGGTGCCGGCCGGCCCGAACGGGTCCGCGACGAAACGCTCGGCGGTGGTGGCGGCGCGGCCCAGATACCCGTGCGCGAGGCCGGCCCCGGCGAGGTACAGCTCGCCGGTGACGCCGATGGGTGACAGGGACAGGCCGGTGTCCAGGACGTACACCCGGAAGTTGTCCAGGGGTCGTCCGATCGGCGGCCTGCCCTCCGGAGTCAGCGGGTCGCTCCAGGTGGCGCAGACCGAAGCCTCGGTCGGGCCATAGGCGTTGCGCAGTTCGACGTGCCGGCAGAAACGATTGCTTACGGCGGGCGGGCAGGCCTCGCCGCCGACCAGCAGAGTCATCCCCTCGGGCAACACCGCGGCATCCGGGATGCCGGCGACGACGGTGGGCGGCAGGATCGTGTGGTTGACGCCGTGCTCCGCGATCAGGTCGGCGAGCAGTTCGCCGGACAGCCGGCTGTCGTCGGTGGCGAAGACGAGGGCGCCGCCGGAGAACAGTGAGGCGCACAGCTCCCACACGGTGGCGTCGAAGCTGAACGAGGCGAACTGCAGGACCCGCGTGTCGGGCCCCGCGCCCAGGCCCGAACGCAGGTTGGCGGCCAGGTTGGCGGCCCCCACGTGCGGCACGGCGACGCCCTTGGGGCGACCGGTCGAGCCGGAGGTGTAGATGACGTACGCGGTGTCCTGCGGGGTCAGCGCCCGGGTGCGGTCGGCGTCGGTGGGGGCGGTGCCGGGCCGCTCGGCCGACTCGGCCAGGACGGCGGGGGCATCCAGGACGAGCGGGACGGCGCCCCCGGGCAGGTCGGGGAGCCGGTCGGCGACCGCCGCGTCGGTCAACACCGCGGCCGGCGCCGCGTCCCGGAGCATGTACGCGATGCGCTCGGCGGGATACGCGGGGTCGACGGGCAGATAGGCCGCGCCGGTCTTGAGGACGGCGAGCAGCGCGACGACCATCCGTGCGGACCGGGGCAGGGCCAGCGCGACCACGTCCCCGGGGCCGATCCCGCGGGCCAGGAGGAGGTGGGCGAGACGGTTCGCCCGGGTGTCGAGTTCCGCGTAGCCGAGCCGGACCGAGCCGGGGCCGGCGGGTACGCCGTCGGGAGTGATCAGCGCCGCGTGGTCCGGCGCCTGGGCCGCGTACGCCTCGAAGAGGGCCGGCAGCGTGACCGGGGGCCGCGGGACCAGGCGTCCGCTCCGGTCCGACAGGAGCGTGCGGCGCTCTTCGGCGGTGAGCAGGTCGAGGGCACTGAGGGGGGAGTAGGGGGCGCGTGCGGCGGAGCCGAGGAGGGTGGCGAGGGCCCGCGCGAGGCGATCCGCCGTCGCCTCGGTGAACAGGTCCTCGCGGTAGTGCAGGCGAAGGTCGAGGCCGTTCGGCGCGCCGTCCGCGGTCGTTTGCTCCGTCACGTGGAAGGAGAGGTCGAATTTCGCCGTCACCGTGCCGATCGGCTCGACCGCGGCCGAGATCCCCGACAGTCCGGGCAGCGGGTCCGCGTTGTCGAACGCCAGCATCACCTGGAAGAGCGGCTGCCGGGCCATCGAGCGCACCGGGTTGAGCTCCTCGACAAGATGCTCGAAGGGCAACTCGGCGTGCGCGTACGCGGTCAGATCGCTCTCGCGTACGCGCGCGAGCAGGGCGCCGAAGGTGGGATCACCCCCGGTGTCGGTGCGCAGTACGAGCGTATTGACGAAGAAGCCGACGAGGTCGCGGAGCGCGTCGTCGCTGCGCCCCGCGACCGCGCTGCCCAGGGGGATGTCGGTGCCCGCGCCCAGCCGGGTGAGCAGGGCGGCGAGTCCGGCCTGGACCGCCATGAACAGGCTGGCGCCGCTCGTGTGCGCGAGTTCCGCGAGGCGCACGTGGACGTCGGCGGGCACCGTACACGCGACCTCCGCGCCGCGGTGACCGGCCCGCGCCGGGCGCGGGAAGTCGGTGGGCAGGTCCAGCTCCTCCGGGATGCCCGCCAACGCCCGGCGCCAGTGGGCCAGTTCGGAGGCCACCAGGCTGTCCGCGTCGGCCTTGGCACCGAGCAGCTCCCGTTGCCACAGGGCATAGTCGGCATACTGCGCGGGCAGCGGCTCCCACCGCGGCGCGCCGCCCGCGAGCCGCGCCGCGTAGGCGTCGGCGAGATCGCGGGTGAGCGGGCCGAGCGACCAGCCGTCGGCCGCGATGTGATGCACCGTCAGCGCGAGCACGTGGCGGTCGGGCCCGATCGTGAACAGCCGGACCCGCAGGGGCACCTGGGCGGACAGCTCGAAGGGGTGGACGGCCTCGGCGGCGAGCGCGTCGGCGAGCGCGGCTTCGGTGTCCGCGGTCGGGCCGGCCGGTGCCGAGCCCGGCAGGGTGACGTGGACCAGCCGCGCACCCGCCCGGTCCGCCTCGTCGGGGGACAGGATCAACTGCGAGGGCAGCCCGTCGGCCTCGGCGAACACGGTGCGCAGGCTCTCGTGTCGGGCCACCACGTCGCGTACGGCGGCCGTCAGCGCCCCGGCATCGAGCGGGCCGGTCAGGCGCACGGCCAGCGGGATGTTGTACGCGCCCGAAGGGCCGTCCATCTTGTCCAGGAACCACAGGCGCTCCTGGGCGTAGGACAGGAGCACCGACGACGGGCGACCCGGCACGGAGCGCAGCACGGGGCGCCGGGTACGGGACACCGTCGCGGAGCACGCGTCGCCGGAGTCCGGCCCGGCCTCGGCACCGGGGAGGGCCGGGGACAGGGTGCGGGCCAGCGCCTCGGCCGTGCGGGCATCGAACAGGGATCGCACCGGGACGTCCACACCCAGGGCCGCGCGCAGCCGGTTGGTGACCGTGGTCGCGGACAGCGAGTGACCGCCCAGGGCGAAGAAGTCGTCGTCGGCGCCGACACGTTCGAGTCCGAGTGCCTCCGCGAAGACCGCGCACAGCAGTTCCTCGTGCTCGCCCACGGGCGCCCGTCCGGTGCCCGCCCGCTCGTCGGGCGGCGCGGGCAGGGCCTTGCGGTCGGTCTTGCCGTTCGGGGTCAGCGGCAGCGCGTCCAGGGGAACGTACACGGCGGGGACCATGTGCGTGGGCAGCACCGAAGCGACCCGCTCCCGCAGCCGGTCGGTATCGGTCCCCGCCGGTACGACATAGGCGACCAGGCGGGTGTGCCCCGCCCGGTCGGCGGCGGCCGTGACGGCGGCCTGCCGGACACCGGGCTGCGCGGCGAGCACGGACTCGATCTCGCCGAGTTCGACGCGGTGGCCGCGGATCTTGACCTGGTGGTCGCTGCGCCCCGAGTACTCCAGGGCACTGCCGGTGCCGTCCCAGCGGACCACGTCCCCGGTGCGATACATGCGCGCGCCGCGCGGCGCGAACGGGTCGGCGACGAACCGCTCCGCGGTCAGGCCCGGCCGGTTGAGGTAGCCGCGGGCGAGCCCGGACCCGGCGATGTACAGCTCGCCGAAGGTACCGTCGGGCACCGGGCGCAGGGCGCCGTCGAGCACGTACACACGCGTGTTGGCGAGGGGGCCGCCGATGGGCGGCGGGCCGGGCGCGGTCGGGGTGTCCGCCGTGAGGGGCGCGGCCGTCGACCAGATCGTCGTCTCCGTCGGGCCGTACACATTGGTCACGGACGCGCAGTGCGCGGTGAGCGTGCGCGCCAGCGGCTCGGGCAGCGCCTCGCCGCCCACCAGGGCCCGCAGACCCGCCAGCCGGGGGGCGTGGTCGGCGGCGAGGGACTCCCACAGGCTGGGGGTGGCCTGCATCAGGGTGGCGCCGAGGTCGGTGACGGCGGCGGCCAGGACGGCCGGGTCGCGCACGGTCTCGCGCGCGGCGACGAGCAGTTCGGCGCCGGCCGCGAGCGGTACGAACAGCTCCAGGTTGGCGATGTCGAAGCCGAAGGTGGTGACCGCGAGGAATCGGTCCCGGGCGGTCACCGCGAAGCGCTCGACCATGTCGTGGACCAGGTTGGTCAGCGCGCCGTGCGGCACGACGACGCCCTTGGGGCGGCCGGTCGAGCCCGAGGTGTAGATCACGTACGCCGGATGGTCGGCGTGCGGGGTCGGAGCAGGGGCCTCCCCGGGGACGACGGGCACCGTGGGTACGGACCCCGGTTCGTCCAGGGCCCACCACTGCCCCGTGCTCGTCTCGTCGTCGCCCATGAGGAGTTCGCGCACCCGTCGGTCGGTGAGGGTGACCACGGGGGCGGCGTCCGCCAGCATGTAGCGCAGCCGGTCGGCGGGGTAGTCGGGGTCGAGCGGCAGGTAGGCCGCGCCGGACTTGAGCACGGCCAGGGCAGCCACGACAAGGGCGCAGGACCGGTCGAGCGCGATGGCCACCGTGCGTTCCGGGCCCGCGCCGGCCGCACGCAGCGCGCGGGCCAACTCATCCGCCCTGGTCCGCAGTTCGTGATAGTCGAGCCGCTCGTTGCCGCAGCTGACGGCGGGTGCGTGCGGGGTGTGCTCGGCCCGGGCGTCGAGCAGCGGCGCCAGCCAGTGGCCGGGGAGCGGTACCCCGGTGTCGTTGCGCCCGTCGACGATGTGTGCCCGCTCCGCCCGGTCCAGGATGTCGAGTCGGCCGCAGGGCACGTCGGGCCGGGCGACGGCGGACTCCAGGAGCCGCGCGAAGCGCCGCCCGATCCGGTGGGCCTCGGCGCGCGCGACCACCCCGGGCCGATGATTGACCGCGAGGCCGAGCGGGGTGCCCGGAAAGACCGTGAGGGTGATCGGGTAGTGGGTGGCGGAGCGGATGTCGACGCCGGTCACCAGGGAGCCGGCGGCCGCGGTGTGCGGCATCGGCCCCATCGGATAGTTCTGGAACATCAGCGCCGTGTCGAAGAGTTCACCGCGCACGGAGGTGAGCTGCTGCACCTCCGCCAAAGGCAGGTGCTCGTGCGGCAGAAGGTCGGCCTGGGCCCGCTGCACCGCGGCGAACAACTCGGCCGGGGTGCGGGACGGGTCGACGTCGACGCGGACCGGCAGCGTATTGGCGAACAGGCCCACCATGTGCTCGACATCGGGGATCTGGGCCGGCCTGCCCGACGTCACGGCGCCGAACAACACCGTGTCCTGGCCGGTGGACCTGGACAGCAGCAGCGCCCAGCAGCCCTGCACCACCGCGTTGACGGTCAGCCCCCGCGAGCGGGCGAACCGGACGAGGTCGGCGGAGACCTCGGGGGAGAGGTCGAGTGGAACCGACTCGGGCAGCGCGCCCCGGCCCTCGGCGTGGGCGTGGCCCACCGGGACGAGCCGGGTCGGCTCGGTGACACCGGCCAGTGCCCGTGCCCAGGCCTGCCGGGCGGCCGGCTTGTCCTGCGCGCCGAGCCAGGCCAGGTACGCGTGGTAGGAGGCCGAGGCGGCGCCGGTCGGCGAGGGGTGGGCGGACCCCGACTTCGACTCCTCGACCAGCGCGCTCAGTTCGCCGATCAGCGAGACCATCGACCAGCCGTCCACCAGGATGTGGTGCACCGTCCACACCAGGCGGCAACGCCCGTCGTCCGCCCGGATCAGGGTGAACCGGTGCAGCGGCGGCCGGGCCAGGTCGAAGCGGCGCAGCCGGTCCTCCTCGGCCACCCGGTCGAACTCGGCCTCCACCGACGCGGCCCGCCCACTCCCGGCGCCGACCTCCACCTCGTGCCACGGCAGCGCCACCGACTTGGGGATCATCTGGATCGCCTCGCCGTTCTTGCGATGCCGGAAGCATGCCCTCAAATTCGAGTGCCGCTCCAGCAGCGCGGTCGCCGCGGCGCGCAGCGCGGCGGTGTCGGCGTCGGTCGTTTCCCGGAAATCGAGCACCAGCTGGATGGTGTAGACATCCGTTCCCTCGCGGTCGTACTCCGAAAGAAAGAGCAGTCCCTGTTGCAGCGGCGAGAGCGAGAGGACTTCGCTGATCGCGGACGGCCGATTCAAACCGGACTCCTCGCGGAAGAGCTGGACGGGCGGAATGACAAACATAGGCCGATCGCACTGACACTCAAGTGACCGATAACTGACGGGCCACTGACGCATCTTGCGAGGTGGGCGGCGCGCTCGTGACGCCGCCCTCGTCAGCAGTCCGTCAGCACCTCGTCAGCGCACGGCGAGAGGCTGGCCGTCCAGGCTAATTGGTTGCCGAGGGCCAGGAGTCGCCAGTGCCGGTTATTTCCGCGTCGCATGAATTCGAGGTCAGCGACCTCTTCGTGAATTTACAGCCGCTTTTCGGGCGTCGGCTCTTTCTGAAGGTCGAGGGATTCAACTTCGCCGGGTCCATCAAGCTGAAGGCGGCCCGTGAGATCGTCGCGCAGGCGGAGGCCGCGGGTGTGCTCGGCCCCGGCTCGACCCTGGTGGAGTCCTCGTCCGGGAACATGGGCGTCGCCCTGAGCGTGCTCGCCGCGAACAGGGGCTTCAGGTTCCTGTGCGTGACCGACACCCGGTGCAACGAGGTGACCCGGCGCACCATGGAGTCCTTCGGCGCCGAGGTGCACGTGGTCACCGAGCCGCACGAGACCGAGGGCTTCCTCGGCGCGCGGATCCGGCACGTGAAGGCGCTGCTCGCCGCCGACGACAAGAAGGTCTGGCTCAACCAGTACCTGAGCCCGGGCAACTGGATGGCCCACTACCGGACCACCGCGCCCGCCATCGCCCGCCAGTTCCCCGACCTGAACGTGCTGTTCATCGGCGCCGGCACCACCGGCACCCTGATGGGCTGCGCGCGCTACTTCCGTGAGCGGCGCCCGTCGGTGCGCGTGATCGCCGTCGACAGCGTCGGCTCCGTGACCTTCGGGCGCCCCGCGGCCACCCGGCACATCCCGGGCCTCGGCACCAGCGTGCGTCCGCCGCTCCTGGACGAGTCGCTGGTGGACGCCGCGATCCATGTCGAGGAGGCGGACACCGTCCGCACCTGCCGCGAGTTGATGCGCCACGGGTTCCTCTTCGGCGGCTCCACCGGAACCGCCGTGAGCGGAGCGCTGCACTGGCTCGACGAGCACTACGGCACCGCCGGCGCACCCGACCAGGTGACCGCCGTGACCATTTCGCCCGACCTGGGCGAGCGCTATATGGAGACCGTCTACCGCGACGATTGGGTGCGCGATTCGATCGGCCCGGAAGGTCTCACGGCAGGCGTCGAATACGCGGACATCGGGTCCGAATTCACCGCCGGACTCGAAACGATTTCCGGCTGACCGCGGACCGAGCGGTACCAAAGGATCGAGAGTCGATTCGAGGCTGAGCTGAGGATGACGGAGAGCAAAGCGATGGCAAACAACCGGGGTACTGTCCTTCCGCTCACCGCGGCGCAGGCCGAGATCTGGTTCGACGAGCGGTTCGCCACCGGGCCGCTGGCCTACAACATGGCGGACTACATCGAACTGCGCGGGCCACTCGACGTGGAGTTGCTCGTACAGGCGATGCACCGCCTCGCCGACGAGGCCGAGGGAGTGCGCGCGCAGTTCCTCGAAGAGGACGGCGTCCCTGGGCAGATCATCCGTCCACTCGCCCAACTCCCGCTCAAGATCTTCGATTTCAGCGAAAAGACCGAGCCGTTGGCCGCCGCCGAGCGGTGGATGCGCGCCGACCACGCCGAGCCTTTGAAGGTCACCGACTTCCCGCTGTACCGCGGCGCGCTGATCAAGCTGGCACCCGAGCACCACCTGCTCTACCTGTGCATGCACCACATCCTCATCGACGGCTACAGCCGCGTGCTCCTCTACCCGAGGCTCGCCGAGCTGTACACCCGGCTCGTCGCCGGCATCGCCGATTCGGCGGCGGACCCCGGCGCGATCCCGGCGTTCCACCTCCTTCTGGACGCCGAGCGCGAATACCGCGACTCGCCGCTGGTCGAGCGGGACCGTACCTACTGGACGCAGCGTCTCACCTCCGGTGCGCACGGGCCGGCGCCCGAGCTGGTCTCCCTCTCCGAGGAGGAGCCCGCCCCCGGCCGCGGTGCGTTGCGCCACACCTCCCGCCTCTCTCCCGGGGCCACCGACGCGCTGCGCGCCCTCGCCCAGGACGGCAAGGTCACCATGCCCGTCCTGATGGTCGCCGCGATGGCCGCCTACACCCAGCGTGTCACCGGTGTCGCCGGGCCGCTGCTCACCCTGCCGGTGACCGGTCGGGTCGGCGCCATCAGCCGGCAGATCCCCGGCATGCTCGCCAACTACCTGCCGCTCGCCGTGCGGGTGAGCCCGGAGATGACCCGTACCCAACTGCTGCGCCGGGCCTGGGTGGAGGTGGCGAGCGCGCTCAAACACCAGCGCTACCGCGGCGACCGCATCCGCCGCGACATCGGCCTGCGCACCGACGACCAGCGCGCCTTCGGGCCGTTCATCAACGTGCTCAACCAGGACCCGGAGCTGGCCTTCTCCGACGACTGCCGCGGTTTGGTGGTCAACCTGTCCACCGGCATCGTCAAGGACCTCATCATGACGGTCCTGAACACGGCCGACGGCACGATGGAGATCCACCTCGACGGCAACCCCGAGCTGTACGGTTCCGCGGAACTCGCCACCCACCTCGCCCGTTTCGAGACCTTCCTGGCCGCGCTCGCCGCCATGCCCGCCGACCAGCCGCTCGGCCGGGTCGGTCTGGGCGCGACCGGTGAGCTGCTCGGTCTGCTCGGCGAGTGGGACCCCGCCGCGGAGGGGGAGGCGGACGAAGGGCTCATCGAACGAATACGTGCCGTGGCGACGGAAACGCCCGATGCCGTGGCCGTGTCCGACGGCGCCGAGAGCGTCACCTATCGCGAGCTGGTTACGCGCGTCGCAGGTGTCTCCGTCCGGCTGACGGAGGCCGGGGTGTCGGCGGGTTCGGTGGTGGCGATGTTCGCCGATCCCGGGGTGCCGTTCGTGGTGGGTGTGTTGGGTGTGCTGGGGGCGGGTGGCGCGTATCTGCCGCTCGATCCGGCCGCGCCGACCGCCCGCAACGGCGCGCTGCTGCGGGACAGCGGCGCCGGCCACCTGCTGGTGGGCGCGGGATACGAGGCATCGGCCGGCGAACTCGTCCGCTCGGTCACCACGGTCCCGGTCACGGTCGTGGGCCTGGCGGACACGCCTGCCTGCCACGAGCTGCCGGCTTGCGTCGGTGGCGGGTCGGACCTGGCGTACGTGATGTTCACGTCGGGGTCCACCGGTCGCCCCAAGGGCGCCATGGTGCAGCGTTCCGGGATGCTCAACCACCTGTGGGCCAAGATCGCCGATCTCGACCTCGCCGCCGGTGAGACCGTCGTGCAGAACGCGCCGCTGACGTTCGACGTGTCGGTGTGGCAGATGTTCGCTCCGCTGGTGGTCGGTGGTCGGGTCCGGGTGTGTGGCACCGACATGGCGGCCGACCCCGCCGCGCTGTTCGCGCTGGTCCGCGACGAACGGGTCGCGGTCCTGGAGGTCGTTCCCTCGCTGCTGCGCGCGGCCCTGGATGCCTGGGACATCGAGGGCATCGCCCCCGAACTGCCCGATCTGCGTTGGCTGATGACCACGGGGGAGGCGCTGCCGGTCGATCTGTGCCACCGCTGGCACGCCCGGCACCCGAAGATCCCGCTGATGAACGCGTACGGGCCCACCGAGTGCTCCGACGACGTCACCCACGCCGTGATCACCGCTTCCGACACCCTCGACCTACGGGTGCCGATCGGTACGGCCGTGCGGAACACCCGTCTGTACGTGCTGGGTGACGAGCTGCGGCCGGTTCCGGCCGGTGTGCCGGGCGAGTTGTATGTGGGCGGCGCGGGTGTCGGACGCGGTTACCTGCATGATCCCGCCCGTACCGCGGCGACGTTCGTCGTCGATCCCTTCGTGGGTGGCGGTGCCCGGATGTATCGCACCGGTGACCGGGTCGTGCAACGGGCCGACGGGCAGTTGGAGTTCATCGAGCGCCGTGACCACCAGATCAAGATCCGTGGACGGCGGGTGGAGACCGGTGAGATCGAGGCCGTCATCCGCTCTCTGGAGACGGTTGCCGACGCCGCCGTCGCGGTGTTGCCCGACGCGTCCGGGAACCCCCGCCTGGTCGGCTACCTGACCGGGCCCGGCGTGGACGCCGGCAGAATACGCGCCGAGCTGGCCCAACTCCTGCCCGCGTACATGATCCCCGCCTCCTGGGTGGTCCTGGACGCGATGCCGCTGACCTCGAACGGCAAGCTCGACCGCAAGGCCCTGCCCTCGCCCACGGCTGCCGACCGGGACACCGCGCGCGGCCCGCGCAACGAGAACGAGCGGCTGCTGTGCGGCATCTTCGGCGAGGTCCTGGGCCTGACCCACGTCGGCATCGACGACGACTTCTTCACCCTGGGTGGGGACAGCATCCGCTCGATCCAACTCGTCAGCCGCGCCCGCAAGGCCGGCCTCGCCCTCACCACCCGCGACATCTTCACCCACAAGACGGCCGCCGCCCTCGCACAGGCGGCGGGCAGGATCGACGCCGAGGCCGCGGGCAGCGCCGGCGCGGGTGCGGACGACGAGGGCAGCGGTCCTTACGAACTCACGCCGATCATGGCCCAGTTGCACGACGACAGCGGCAGTCTCACCGGGCCGGTCGTCAAGTACAGCCAACACGTGGTGGTGCGCGTTCCCGCCGCGCTCGACGCCGACCGGCTCGACGCGGCCCTGCACGCCCTGGTCGACCACCACGACGCGCTGCGCACCCGGGCCACCGAACCGGCCCCGGGACTCTGGCACACGGAGGTCCTGGCGCCCGGCGCGCTTTCCGGCGAACGCCTGGTCATCGCCGTTCAGGGCCTCGACGGCGGTGCGGACGCCGAGGACGTCCTCGGGTACACCGAGCGGCAGGCGGCCGCGGCCCGCGCCCGGCTCGACCCCGCCGGCGCCGTCATGGTTCAGGCCGTGCTGATCGGCGCGGGAGCCGACGCCGACACCGCCTGGCTGGTGCTCTGCGCCCACCACCTCGTCATCGACGGCGTGTCGTGGCGCATCCTGCTGCCCGACCTGGCGGCTGCCTACGAGGCACTCGCCGCCGGCCGCGCCCCGGCCCTCGACCCCGTCGGCACCTCGTACCGCAGCTGGTCGAAACTGCTCACCGAGCAGGCCCGCACCCAGGTGCGTGGGCCCGAACTCGCCCTGTGGCAGGACATCCTGGCCGGACCCGACCCGCTGGTCGGCACCCACCGGCTCGACCCCGCCACGGACGTGTACGGCACCCGGCGCACCCTCCGCCTCGAACTGGGCCCCGATGTCACCGGGCCGCTGCTCACGGAGGTCCCCGCGGCCTTCCACGCGGAGGTCAACGACGTCCTGCTGACCGGCCTCGCGCTCGCCGTCGCCGACTGGCGCCGGCGGCACGGCCACGCCCGGTACGCGCAGACCCTCATCGAGCTGGAAGGCCACGGCCGCGAGCAGCTCGGCGACGACCTCGACCTGTCCCGCACCGTCGGCTGGTTCACCAGCGCCTTCCCGGTGCGCCTCGACCCCGGCACGCTCGACTGGGACGAGGTGTGGACGGGCGGCCCCGCCCTGTCCACGGCTCTCAAGCGGATCAAGGAACAGCTGCGCGCGCTGCCCGACCGCGGCGTCGGCTACGGCCTGCTGCGCTACCTCAACCCGCACGCCGCCCGCGCCCTCGCCGGCCGAAACCGGCCGCAGATCGGCTTCAACTACATGGGCCGCTTCGACGCTCGGGACACCCGCCTGTGGGAACCCGTCGCCGGCAACGGCGTCGTCGGCACCGGCGCGCACCCGGGCATGCCGCTGCCGCACCTGCTCGACGTCACCCCGGCGACCGAGGACCGCCACGACGGACCGCACCTGATCGCCAACTGGGCGTGGGCGGGCCGGACCGTGGCCGAGGAGGACGCCCAGGACATCGCGCAGACCTGGTTCCGCGCCCTGGAACTGCTCGCCCGGCACGCCGGTGCGCCGGGCGCGGGCGGCCTCACTCCGTCCGACCTGCCGCTGGTGGAGCCGGCGCAGGACGAGATCGAGGAGTACGAGGCCGAGTTCGCGCGGACCGGCACGGTCCTCGTGGACGTCCTGCCGCTCACCCCGCTGCAGCAGGGCATGCTCTTCCACGCCGACTACGACACCGCGGGCGCGACCGAGGCCGAGGACGACGCGGACACGGACGCGGTGGACGTCTACACCCTGCAGATCGTCGCGGACATCGAGGGCTACCTCGACCCCGCGATGCTGCGTGCCGCGGGCCAGGCGCTGCTCGATCGGCATCCGAATCTGCGCGCCTCGTTCCGGGCCCGCGCCACCGGCGCACCCGTACAGCTCATCCCGCGGCACGCCGAACTGCCCTGGCGGGAAATCGACCTGACGGACTTTCCGGAGTCCGCGAGGGCCGCCGAACTGGACCGGATCGCCGACGCCGAGCGGGCCCGTCGCTTCGACCTCGCGGCGCCGCCGCTGCTGCGCTTCACGCTGGTCACCCACGGCGAGGGCCGGCACCGCTTCATCTGGACCAGCCACCACATCCTGGTCGACGGCTGGTCGATGCCGCTGCTCGTACGGGAGTTGTTCACGCTGTGCGCGACCGGCGCGGACGTCGCGTTGTCCGCCGACCCGGCCCCGTACCGCTCCTATCTCGCCTGGCTGACCGCGCAGGACCGGGAGGCGGCCAAGGCGGCCTGGCACGCGGTGCTCGCCGACGTGGCCGAACCCACGCTGCTCGTCCCGGGCGATCGCGACCACGCCCCGATGTTGCCCGAATCGGTACAGGCCGAGGTGCCCCGCGAGCTGACGGCCGCCCTGTCCGGGTGGGCGCGCGCACAGGGGCTGACCCTCAACATCGTGGTGCAGGGCTGCTGGGCACTGCTGCTCGGCCGGCTCACCGGCCGCCGGGACGTCGTCTTCGGCGCCGTCACCTCCGGCCGCCCAGCCGAGGTCCCGGACGTCGAGTCGATGATCGGCATGTTCCTCACCACCGTGCCGGTGCGCGCCCGGCTGCACCCCGGCGCCACCCTCACCGAACTGCTGCACGCCCTCCAGGATCAGCAGACCGCGCTGCTCCCGCACGAACACCTCGGCCTCGCCGAGATCCACAAGGCCGCCGGGCTCTCCGGCGAAGTCTTCGACACCGTGGTGCTCTTCGAGAACTTCCCACTGGACGAGAACGGCCTCGACACCGGCGCCGACGGTCCGCGCGTGGTGCGCGCCGAGGCCAGGGACGCCCGCCACCATCCGCTGAGCATGGTGGTCTTCCCCGGCGACGCCCTGACCCTGCGCCTGGACTACGCGCCGGACCGGTTCACCCGGGACGACGTCGAGCGAACCGCGGTGATCTTCCAGCACCTGCTGCGCACGGTCGCGGAGCGGCCCGAACTGCCGCTCGCCCACATCGATGTGACCGCCCCGGCGACCGCGGCCGGCCCCGGTACGACCGGTGAGCTGGGCGGGCTGCTCGGCACATGGGACCCGTCGATCCCCGAGGAGAGCCTCGGCGTCGTCGAGCGGGTACGGGCGGTGGCCGCCCGCATCCCCGACGAGAGCGCCGTGTCGGACGGCACCACATCGCTCACCTATGGGGAGCTGGTCGCCGCGGCCGGTGGACTGTCCGTCCGGCTGGCGCAGGCCGGGGTGTCGGCGGGTTCGGTGGTGGCGATGTTCGCCGATCCCGGGGTGCCGTTCGTGGTGGGTGTGTTGGGTGTGCTGGGGGCGGGTGGCGCGTATCTGCCGCTCGATCCGGACGCGCCCGCCGCCCGCAACACGTCCCTGCTCGGGGACAGCGGCGCCGGCCATCTGCTCGTGGGCGCGGGATACGAGACGGCGGCGGCCGAGCTTGCCGCCTCGACAACCACCGTCCCCGTCACGGTCGTCGACCTGGAGGGCGCGCCGATTCCCGGCGAGCTGCCGGCTTGCGTCGGCGGTGGGTCGGATCTGGCGTATGTGATGTTCACGTCGGGGTCCACCGGTCGCCCCAAGGGGGCGATGGTGCAGCGTTCCGGGATGCTCAACCACCTGTGGGCCAAGGTCGCCGATCTCGACCTCGCGGCCGGTGAGACGGTCGTGCAGAACGCGCCGCTGACGTTCGACGTGTCGGTGTGGCAGATGTTCGCTCCGCTGGTGGTCGGTGGTCGGGTCCGGGTGTGTGGCACCGACATGGCGGCCGACCCCGCCGCGCTGTTCGCGCTGGTCCGCGACGAACGGGTCGCGGTCCTGGAGGTCGTTCCCTCGCTGCTGCGCGCGGCCCTGGACGCGTGGGATGTCGAGGACGCCGCTCCGGAACTGCCGGATCTGCGTTGGCTGATGACCACGGGGGAGGCGCTGCCGGTCGATCTGTGCCACCGCTGGCACGCCCGGCACCCGAAGATCCCGCTGATGAACGCGTACGGGCCCACCGAGTGCTCGGACGATGTGACGCATGCCGTGATCACCGCCTCGGACATCCTCGGGTCGCGGGTGCCGATCGGTACGGCCGTGCGGAACACCCGTCTGTACGTGCTGGGTGACGAGCTGCGGCCGGTTCCGGCCGGTGTGCCGGGCGAGTTGTATGTGGGCGGCGCGGGTGTCGGACGCGGTTACCTGCATGATCCCGCCCGTACCGCGGCGACGTTCGTCGTCGATCCCTTCGTGGGTGGCGGTGCCCGGATGTATCGCACCGGTGACCGGGTCGTGCAACGGGCCGACGGGCAGTTGGAGTTCATCGAGCGCCGCGATCACCAGATCAAGATCCGTGGACGGCGGGTGGAGACCGGTGAGATCGAGGCCGTCATCCGCTCTCTGGAGACGGTTGCCGACGCCGCCGTCGCGGTGTTGCCCGACGCGTCCGGGAACCCCCGCCTGGTCGGCTACCTGACCGGGCCCGGCGTGGACGCGGCGACAGTACGCGGGGAACTCGCCCAACTGTTGCCCGCGTACATGATTCCCGCGTCCTGGGTGGTCCTGGACGCGATGCCGCTGACCTCGAACGGCAAGCTCGACCGCAAGGCCCTGCCGTCGCCCACCACCGCCGACCGCGATACCGCGCGCGGCCCGCGCAACGAGAACGAGCGGCTGCTGTGCGGCATCCTCGGCGACGTCCTGGGCCTCGCGGATGTGGGCATCGACGACGACTTCTTCACGCTGGGTGGGGACAGCATCCGCTCGATCCAACTCGTCAGCCGCGCCCGCAAGGCCGGCCTCGCCCTCACCACCCGCGACATCTTCACCCACAAGACGGCCGCCGCCCTCGCACAGATCGCCGCCGAACACGAGCAGGACGGTCCCGAACGCGCCGCCGTGGAGCCCGAGGGCAGCCTGATCTCCCTCTCCGACGAGGAACTGGCCGATCTCGAATTCGAGTTGAATGAGGAATTGTCGTGACGACCGCTCCCGGAGCCGGGTCGAAGATCAGCGAAGTACTGCCGCTCTCACCGCTGCAACAGGGGCTGCTGTTCCTGTCCTCGTACGACCCGGCGGCACCCGACCTCTACACGCTCCAGTTCGTCGCGGACATCGACGACCGGGACACGGACGACGGGCCCCGGCTCGCCGCCCGGCTGCGCGCGGCCTCGGCGACGCTGCTGAGCCGACACTCGAACCTCAGAGCCTGCTTCCGCAATCGCAAAAGCGGCGAACCCGTCCAGATCGTGCTCAAGGAGAGCGAGGTCGAGCCGGACTGGCACTTCCGGGACCTGACGGGGCTGCCCGAGGCCGCGCGGGAGGCCGCGGCGCAGCGGCTCGCGCACGAGGACCGGCTGCGCCGGTTCGACCTGGCGCGTCCGCCGCTGATGCGGTTCACGCTGATCCGGCTCGGCGAGCGGCGCCACCGGCTGTTGTGGTCGGTGCACCACATCTTGATGGACGGCTGGTCCTTTCCGCTCGCCGTCCACGAGTTGTTGCTCCTCGGCGCGCGGGGCGAGCGGGCGGCACTGGCCGCGCCCGCGCCGTACCGGTCCTTCCTGACCTGGCTGAACGACCGCGACCGGGACGCGGCGCGGGCGGCGTGGGCCGCGCTGCTCGCCGGCCTGGAGGGACCCGTGCGGGTGCTTCCCGACGCGGGCCGGGCACTCGAACCGCCCTCGTTCGTCGAGCACGTCCTGTCACCGCGGAGCACGGCGGCGCTCGCCGGGTGGGCACGCGGGCAGGGTCTGACCCTCAACAGCGTGGTGCAGGGCTGCTGGGCGCTGCTGGTCGGCCGGCTCACCGGCCGCCAGGACGTCGTCTTCGGCGTCGTGACCTCCGGCCGGCCCGCCGAGGTGCCGGACGTCGAGTCGATGATCGGGCTCTTCGCCAACACCCTGCCCGTGCGGGCCGACCTGCGCCCGGACCTGAGGGCGAGCGAGCTGTTCCGGGCGCTGGCCCGGCAGCAGGTCGAGATGATGCCGCACGAGCACCTGCCGCTCGCCGAGGCGCAGGCCGCCTCCGGCATCCAGGGCGAACTCTTCGACACCGTGCTCGCGTTCCAGAACTATCCGCTGGACGGGGAGACGCTGCGCCGCGAGTTCGGCGGTGAGGTGAGCGCGGCCGAGATGCACGCGGCCACCCACTACCCGCTGAGCCTGACGGTGTTCCCCGGCGAGCGCCTCGATCTGCGACTCGCCTACAAGGACGCGACGCTGGGGCGGAGCGAGGCGACGGCCCGGGTCGGTGCGACACGTGTCCTGGACCGGTTCGTCCGCATCCTCGAGGAGGTCGCGGACGAGCCGGACACGCTCCTCGCCCGCCTCGGCGCACCGGACCCCGCCGAGCGGGCGCGCCTTCTCACCGAGTGGAGCGGCGCGTCGGCCGCTCCTCGCGAGCCCGCGCGCCGCACCACCATCCCGGCGCTGTTCGCCGCGCAGGCTGCGCGCACCCCCGACGCCGTCGCGGTCACCGTGCCCGGGACCGAGGGGCCCGGCGGCGCCCTCACCTACCGAGAGCTGGATGCCCGTGCGAACCGGCTCGCCCACCTCATCGCCGCGCGGGGCGCGGGGCCCGAGACGTTCGTGGCCCTGGCGCTCCCGCGCGGCGCGGAGTTGATCGTCGCGGTCCTCGCCGTCCTCAAGGCCGGTGCGGCCTATCTGCCCCTGGAACCGGGCCATCCGGCGGACCGGATCACCTACGTCCTGCGCGACGCGCGCCCCACGCTCCTGCTGACGTGCGTCGACGCGGGACTGCCGGAGTTGCCCGACGCACCGGCCGTGGAGCGCGTCGACCTCGGGGCCGAGGAGACCGCGGCCGCGCTCGCCGCCTGCCCGGACACGGAGCCGGGTGTCGACGCGGATCCGGAGCACCCCGCGTACGTCATCTACACCTCCGGTTCCACCGGCCGTCCCAAGGGCGTGGTGGTACCGCACCACAACGTGGTGCGACTGCTGGACTCCACCGACGATCGGTTCGGCTTCGGGCCCGACGACGTGTGGACCCTCTTCCACTCCATCGCCTTCGACTTCACGGTGTGGGAGCTGTGGGGCGCGCTGTTGCGCGGCGGGCGCCTGGTCGTCGTGCCGTACGACGTGTCACGTTCGCCCGGCGCGTTCTTGGACCTGCTTGCCGCGGAAGGGGTCACCGTCCTCAATCAGACGCCGTCCGCGTTCTATCAGCTGATCCGCGCCGACTCCGAGAGCCCGCGCGAACTCGCACTGCGTCGTGTGGTGTTCGGCGGCGAGGCGCTCGATGTCGGCAAGCTCGCCGACTGGTACGCCCGGCATGCCCCCGACCTGCCGCTGCTGGTCAACATGTACGGGATCACCGAGACGACGGTGCACGTCAGCTACCAGGAGTTGCACGCCGCGACGGCGGCCGGCAAGGGCGGCAGCGTGATCGGGCGCGGCATCGCGGACCTGCGGGTGTACGTGCTCGACGGCGCCCTCCAGCCCGTACCGGCGGGCGTGCCCGGCGAGCTGTACGTCGCCGGTCCCGGCCTCGCGCGCGGTTATCTGGGGCGCCCCGACCTGACGGCGGCGCGCTTCGTGGCCTGCCCGTTCGAGCCCGTGGGCGCCCGCATGTACCGAAGCGGCGACCTGGGCCGGTGGCGATCCGACGGCACCCTCGAATACCTGGGGCGCGCCGACGAGCAGGTGCAACTGCGCGGATTCCGGATCGAGCCGGGCGAGATCGCCACCGTACTCGGCCGGCACCCGCGCGTCGCCGAGGCGGCCGTGGTCGCCCGCGAGGACCGGCCGGGCGACCAGCGTCTGGTCGCGTACGTGGTGCTGCGCGACGACGCGGGCGAGGAGGCGGCGGCCGAACCGGGCGCGGAACTGCGGGCGTTCGTCGGCGAACGGCTGCCCGACTACATGGTCCCGGCGGCCGTGGTGCGGCTGGCCGCGCTGCCGCTGACCGCCAACGGCAAGCTGGACCGCAGGGCGCTGCCCGCACCCGAGTACGCCACGTCGGCGAGCGCCCCGCGCACCCGCGAGGAGGAACTGCTCTGCGGCGTCTTCGCCGAGGTGCTCGGGCTCGAACGTGTCGGCGTGGAGGACGACTTCTTCGCGCTCGGCGGCCACTCGCTGCTTGCGACGCGCATCGTCAATCGGGTCCGCGCCGAACTCGGCGCCGAACTGCGGATCCGGGACCTGTTCGAGGCCGCGACGCCGGCGCGCCTCGCGCAGCGGCTGCCCGGTGCGGAGCGCGGCAGGGCCCCGCTCGTCGCGGGCCCGCGTCCGGCGTCGCTGCCGCTTTCGTACGCGCAGCAGCGGCTGTGGTTCATCGAACGCCTCGGCGCGCCCGACGGGCTCTACAACATCCCACTGGCGGTCCGGCTCTCGGGACCCCTGGACGTCACGGCGCTCCAGGGGGCGCTGCGGGACGTCGTCGCGCGCCACGAGGCGCTGCGCACCGTCTTCCCGGCGCACGCCACGGCCGGGGACGACGGTGCGGGTCCGGCCGAACAGCGGGTGCTCGCGCCGGCCGACGCCCTCGTCCCGATGCCGGTGAGCGAGACGACCGAGGATCGTCTGCCCGCCGCGCTCGCCGCCGAGGCGGCGCGCGGCTTCGACCTGGAGACCCGGATCCCGGTGCGGGCCACCCTTTTCGCGCTCGGCCCCGAAGAGCACGTACTGCTGCTGGTGGTGCACCACATCGCGGCCGACTGGTGGTCTCTTGCCCCGCTCACCCGTGATCTGACCGAGTGCTACCGGGCCCGACGCACCGGCCGTGCGCCCGAACTGCCGCCGCTGCCGGTGCAGTACGCGGACTATGCCCTGTGGCAGCGGGAACTGCTCGGCGACGCGGATGATCCGCGCAGCGAACTGGCTCGCCAACTCGCTTACTGGACCGAGGCGTTGGCCGGTCTCCCGGAGGAGCCGGCGCTGCCTTTCGACTTCGCGCGCGGCGCCCGGGCGGGCTTTCGCGGCGGCCACGTCCGCACCGCGGTGCCGCGGGCGCTCGGCGACGACCTGTACCGGCTCGCGGCCGAGTGGGGCGTCAGTGTGTTCATGCTGCTGCACGCCGGGCTCGCGGCGCTGCTCACCCGGTTGGGCGCGGGCACCGACATCGCGCTCGGCAGTCCCGTGGCGGGCCGCACCGACGAGCGCCTCGACGACGTGGTCGGCATGTTCGTGAACACGCTGGTGCTGCGTACCGACACCTCGGGCGACCCGAGCCTGCGGGAGTTGGTCGAGCGGGTCAAGGAGTGCGACCTGGCCGCCTATCGGCACCAGGACGTGCCCTTCGAGAAGCTGGTGGAGGTGCTCAACCCCGAGCGGTCGATGTCGCGGCACCCGCTGGTCCAGGTGATGCTCGGCTTCCAGCAGGCGGCACCGGGCCCGGACGCGAAGACCCCCGAGGACGCCGACGCCGGGGTCTCGGTGACGCAGGAGCCCGTGCCGGGGGAGACCGCCAAGTGGGACCTGCTCTTCCAGCTCACCGAGGAGGCGGAGGACGCGGCCGGGCCGGGGTTGTCGCTGGCCGTCGAGTACGCCGCCGACCTCTTCGAGCCCGCGACGGCGCGCCGCATCACCGACGCCTACCTGCGGCTGCTGGCCGCCGCGCTCGCCGAGCCCGGTCGGCCGTTGTCCCGCCTGGACATCGTCGACCCCCGGGAGCACGCCGAACTGCTCGCCCTCGGCACGCATCGCATCGGTACCCCGCACACCACGGTCACCGAGCTGGTGGCGGCCCGGGTCGCGGCCGCGCCGGACGCCGTGGCCCTGATCCACGCCGAGCCGGGTGCCCCGGAGCGGTTGGTCCGGGTCACGTACGCCGAACTGGACGCGGCGGCGAACCGTCTGGCCCACCTGCTGACCGCCCGCGGCACCGGCCGAGGCGACCTGGTGGCCCTGCTCCTGGAGCGCGGACCGGCCACCGTGATCACGGTGCTGGCGATCGCCAGGACGGGCGCGGCCTATCTGCCCCTCGACCCGTCGTACCCCGCCGAGCGGGTCCACGACATGCTGACCGACAGCGGTGCCCGCCTGCTGCTGACCCAGGAGTCCCTGGCGAGCCGGGCCGCCCTCGGCGCCGAGCGTGCCGGGGTCGAGGTCGTGGTCCTCGATGCCCCCGACACCGTGGCCGCGTCGGCCGCGCTGCCCGCCGCCCCGGGGCCCGCCGTGGTCGTCGAACCCGACGACCTGCTCTACGTCATCTACACCTCCGGCTCCACCGGAAAGCCCAAGGGCGTCGCCGTCTCGCACCGGGCCGCCGTGCGTCTGGTCGGGGGGCTGCCGGAGTTGGCGCCGACCCCGGACGACACCTTCCTGTGCTTCGCGGCGGTCGCCTTCGACGCGTCCACCTTCGAGATCTGGGCGCCGCTCACCCACGGCGCGCGGCTGGCGATCTGCCCGCCGGGGCCCGCCGACCCCGAGACGTTGGAGGCGTTCGTCGGCCGGGCGGGGGTGACGATCGCCTTCCTCACCACCCAACTCGTCAACATCCTCGCCGACACCCGGCCCCGCGCCATGGCCCCCGTGCGGGCCCTGTTCACCGGCGGCGAGGCGCTGTCCCCGGACCACATCGAGCGGTTGCGGGCCGCGCTGCCGGACACCGTCGTATTCAACGTGTACGGCCCGACGGAGGCCACCACCTTCGCCACCTCCCAGAACACCGCCCTGGTCGGCGGCGGGGCCACCGTCCCCATCGGGCTGCCGATCGGGGACACCTGCGCCTACGTCCTGGACGAGACGCTGGGACTGGTGCCGCGCGGTGTGGTCGGCGAGCTGTACCTGGCGGGCGAGGGCCTCGCCCGCGGGTACCTCAACCGGCCCGGTACGACCGCCGACCGCTTCGTGGCCTGCCCGTTCGGGGCGCCGGGCGAGCGGATGTACCGGACGGGCGACCTGGTGCGCTGGGACCGGCACGACCGGATCGACTACGTCGGGCGCGCCGACCAGCAGGTGAAGATCCGCGGCTACCGCGTCGAACTCGGCGAGATCGAGCGTCATTTGACTGCTCATCAGGCGATCGCGCGGGCCGCCGTGCTGGCTCCCGCCGAGCGCACGGGCCAGCGTCGCCTGGTCGCCTACGTGGTGCCCGCCCCCGGCTGCCCGAACCCGGAACCGGCGCAGCTGCAACGGCACTTGGCGCGCTTTTTGCCCGGCTACATGGTGCCGGACAGCTATCTCCCGCTGCCCGCGCTGCCGCTGAACGCCAACGGAAAGCTCGACGTCAAGGCCCTGCCCACCCCCGACCGCCCCCGGGCCGGCGCCGACCGCGCGCCGCAGCGGCCTCGCACCGAGCGGGAAAGGTTGTTGTGCGCGGCGATCGAGGAGGTGCTCGGTGTCGACGGCGTGGGTCCGGACGACGGGTTCTTCGCACTGGGCGGGGACAGTCTGAAGGTGATCAGGCTGGTCGACGGCGCCGCCCGGCTCGGGCTGCGGATCAGCCTCGGCGCGGTCTTCGAGCATCGCACCGTCGAGGCCCTCGCCGCGAGCGCGGTCACCGAGGGCGAGGCCGGCGACCCGCTGGGGCCCGTGTTGCCGATCCGCCCGACCGGCGGCAGGCCGCCGCTGTTCTGCGTACACGGCGGCCTGGGCTTCGCGATCCCGTTCGCCGCGCTCGCCGAGCACCTGGACCCGGAGCAGCCCGTCTACGGCCTCCAGGCGCGCGGCATCGCCGAGCCGGGCCCGCTGCCCGAGCACATCGGGGAGGTCGCCGACGACTACCTGGCCCGGATCAGGGCCATCCAGCCGACCGGCCCGTATCACCTGCTCGGCTGGTCCTACGGCGGTGTCGTCGCCCACGAGATGGCCGTGCGACTGCGGGCGGCGGGCGAGGAAGTGGCCTACCTGGCGAACCTGGACGCCTACCCCGACGACGCGCACGGCGCCGCACCGAGCGACGAGGAGTTCCTCGCCGATTTCCTGACGGAGGCCGGTGTCGACCCGGCGGGGTTCGACCGGCTCACCCCGCAGGGCGTCGCCGCGCACCTCGCCGGTTCCGGCGGCCCGCTCGCCGCGTTCGAACAGGCCACCCTGGAGCGCCTGTTGAGCGTCATGCGCAACAACCTGGAGCTGTTCCGGAGCTTCACCCCCGGCCGCTTCGACGGTTGCCCCATGACGCTCTTCGTGGCGACCGGGGGCAGCGACAGGGGCACGCGGGACGAGCGCGCCCTCAAGCTCAAGAGCTGGGAGCCGCACGTCGGCCGGGCCATCGACACGTACGACGTGGACTGCACCCACCAACAGATGATGCGACCCGCCCCGGCGGCGGCCATCGGCCGGGCCGTCGAGCACGCGCTCTCCGCCCTGGCGGCGGCCCGGGCCGCCGCCGAGCCCGCCTGACCCCCGACCACCCGACGCATTCGCCGCACTCGACGCATTCGAGCACCAACCGAGATCTGGAGAACATCCATGGCCAACCCCTTTGACCGCGAAGACGGCCGGTTCCTCGTCCTCGTCAACGACGAGGGGCAGTACTCGCTGTGGCCGTCCTTCGCCGCCGTGCCCGACGGCTGGCGGGTGACGCTCGCAGAGACCGACCGCGCCACGGCCGTGGCCCACATCGAGCGCGACTGGACGGACATGCGTCCGCTCAGCCTGCAGCGTCGGGCGGGATGACCGTGGCCTCGTCCGACCTGGCCATCCTCGCCGAAGGGCTGCAGAAGCAGTACCGCGGCCACACGGCACTGCACCGCGTCGATCTGGCGGTGCCGGCCGGCACCGTCCTGGGCGTACTCGGCCCCAACGGCGCCGGCAAGACGACCACCGTCCGCATCCTGGCCACCCTGGTCGAGCCGTCCGCCGGCCGCGCCGTCGTCGCCGGGCACGACGTGGTGCGCGAGGGCAAGGAGGTCCGGCGGCGCATCGGCCTCGCCGGACAGTACGCGGCCGTCGACGAACTCCTCACCGGGCGCGAGAACATGGTCCTGCTGGCCAAGCTGCTGCGCTACGGGCGACGCGGTGCGGCCCTGCGCGCGGCCGAGCTGCTCGAACGGTTCGAGCTGACCGACGCCGCCGACCGCACGGTGGGCACCTACTCGGGCGGCATGCGCCGCCGGCTCGACCTGGCGACCTGTGTCATCGGCGATCCGCAGGTGTTGTTCCTCGACGAGCCCAGCACGGGCCTGGACCCCACCAGCCGAAGCGTCCTGTGGGACGTGGTGCGCGACCTGGTCGCCAACGGCGTGACCATCCTGCTCACCACCCAGTACCTGGAGGAGGCGGACGCACTCGCCGATCGCATCGCCGTCATCGACGCCGGCCGCGTCATCGCCGAGGACACCCCCGCGGCGCTCAAGCGCATGGTCGGCAGCGAGCGCCTGGAGGTGACCGTGGCCCGCCCGGAGAGCCTGGCCGACGCGGTCGCCGCGCTCGCCACGCTCGGCAGCGCCCAGGAACCGGTCGCCGATCCGGCCACTCTGCGGGTATCGGTGCACCTCGACCGGGGCGGCCTGGACGAGGTGGCGCGCGCCGCCGTCGCGCTGCGTGAAAAGGGCGTGGACACCATCGACTTCGAGGTCTGCAAGCCCACGCTCGACGACGTGTTCTTCCAGCTCACGGGCACGGGACAGAAGAAGGAGAGCCGGCGATGACATCGACGACCGACGCCGCGGTGTCGCCGACGGCGCTCGCCCCCGCGGCCTCGTCCCCGGTGCCGCGATCCGCGGAGTCCAGGGGCGTGCTGCTCGGCTACCTCGGCGACACCCTCGCCCTGGCCGGACGCCATCTGATCCATCTGCGCCGCTCCCCGGGCCGGCTCGTGCTCGTGACGATGACGCCGCTGGTGATGCTCGTCGCCGTCGGCTACCTCTTTCGCAAGTCGATGAACGTTCCCGGCGGCGTCCCGTACGAGGACTTCATCCTGGCGGGCATCGCCGTCCAGGTCGGCCTGTCCGGCGTCGGCCCCACGGCCATCGGTGTCGCCCTCGATCTGCGCCACGGCCTGGTGGACCGGTTCCGCTCGTTGCCGATCGCACCGAGTTCGGTGCTCATCGGCCGCACCCTGGCCGACCTGTGCGTCGGCGCGGTCAGTCTGACGGCGGTGTCCCTGGTCGGCCTGGCCGTCGGTTGGCGGCCACACGAGGGCGTGCTGCGCACCGCCGCCGGATTCGCCGTGCTGCTCGCCTTCATCTACACCATGCTGTGGCTCGGAATTCTGCTCGGCACCACCCAGAAGAATGTCGAGGCCATCGACGGCACGGGCGCGCTCGTACTCGTCGTCTTCAGCTTTCTTTCCAATGCGTATGTCGGTGTGAACGGCCTGCCGGAATGGCTGCGCCCGGTGGCCCAATGGAACCCGGTCACCGCCGTCATCACCACTTGCCGCAGGCTGTGGGGCAACGACCCATCGGGCGCGGCGGGCAGCGGGTTCGCCGCCGACCATCCGGGCGTGGTCGCCGCCATCACCCTGACGACGATCCTGGTCATCGCGGTCGCCGGCAGTGTACGGGGCTTCGAAAAGGCCGTCGGAAGGTGACCGGCAACTGCCGTCAGTGAGCGGTCAGTTGAATGTCATCGGCCCGTCATCGAGGCTGACTAATTTTTGCCGTAAGGCAAATTCGAGAACCTGGGAAACGGAGAAAAAAACATGACCACGGTTGTGCCCGAGCGCCTTACCCGCATCAGGGAAATCATCGCCGAGAACATCGATGTTCACACCGAGTTCGCGGACAGCACACTGTTCATCGACGAACTGGGCGCCGACTCCCTGAAACTCATCGACGTGCTCAGCGCCCTGGAGATGGAGTACTCCATCGTCATCGACATGGACGAGCTCCCGAAGATGGTGAACGTGGAGACCACGTACCAGGTGACCGCCGCCGCCGCCGGTTGGTGAGCAGCGGGGGTCCCCGTCCCGGACCCCCCGTCCACAGGCATCCCATTGCTTAAGGAGTCCGATGTCCACCGCACAGCCACCACCGGCGCCCCCCGCCCGCGCACCGGCGGATCGCCGCCGGGCCGTCCTCACCGGCCTCGGCGCGATCTCCAGCATCGGCACGGGTGTCGAGGAGTTCACCGCGGCGCTGCGGGCCGGCCGCTCCGGCGCGGGGCCGATCACCCGCTTCGACACCGAGGGGTTCGGCCACAACACCGCATGCGAGGTCTCCGAGTTCGAGCCGGAGCGCTGGATCCGCAACGTACCCCTCGACGACATGGGCCGCGCCGGGCAGTTCGCCGTCGCCGCCGCCCGGATGGCGATGGTGGACGCCGGGCTCAGCGAGGCCGACCTGCGTGAGCGGCAGGCGCTCATCAGCATCGGCACCACCGACGGCGAGTCGCACGACATCGGGGTGCTCGTCGAGCAGGAACTGGCCGCCGGGGACCCGGAGGCCATGGACCCGGTCCTGTCCCGCCGCATCAACGCGGGCCGGCTGAGCACCGTGATCGCCCGCGAGTTGCGCATACCGAACGTGGAGGCCACCACCATCACGACGGCCTGCGCGGCGGGCAACTACTCGATCGGCTACGGCCTGGACGCGATCCGCTCCGGCGAGGTCGACGTCGCGCTGTGCGGCGGAGCCGACGCGGTGTGCCGCAAGGCGTACCTCACCTTCAAGCGGTTCGGCGCGCTCACCCCGGACGTGGTACGGCCCTTCGACAAGAACCGGCAGGGCATCCTCACCAGCGAGGGTGCGGGCATCCTCGTCCTGGAGAGCCTGGAATCGGCGCTCGCGCGCGGCGCGCACATCTATGCCGAGGTGCTCGGCTACGGCCTCAGCTGCGACGCCAATCACGCCACCGCACCGGACCGCCTCGGCATCGCGCGCGGCATTCGCCTCGCCCTGGACGACGCCGGGGTCAAGAAGGAGGAGATCGACTTCATCTCCGCGCACGGCACCGGCACCAAGGCCAACGACCGCACGGAGTCGGCCGCCATCCTCGACGTGTACGGCGACGCGCCGCCGCGCACCGTGGCCCTGAAGTCGATGCTCGGCCACGCGATGGGAGCGGCCAGCGCCCTCGGCGCCATCGCCTGCAGCCTCGCCATCGAGCACGGGTTCATTCCGCCGACCATCCACCATCGGGAGACGGACCCGGCCTGCCCGCTCGACGTCGTACCCAACCACGCCCTCGACGCGGACGTGCGGCTCGTGCAGAACAACTCCAGCGCCTTCGCCGGCAACAACGCCATCCTGATTCTGGGGACGTACGGAGAGTGAGTCCCACATGAGTACCGCAGCAGTCACCCCGGCGGCCTCGCTGCCACCGGAGACGCTAGTCATCACCGGCTGGTCGGCCGTATCCCCGCACGGCGTGACCCGGCAAGCCTTCGCCGCGGGCGTGCGCGGCGGCGCGAAGACGGCCGTGAAGGCGGACGCGGCGCTCGGCACGCTGCCGTCGCCCAACGTCTGCACGGTCCCGGACTTCGACATCCCGGGCCTGCTCGGTCCGAAGGGCACGGCCAAGATGGACCGGCTCACCGCGCTGGCGCTGGTCGCCTCCGACGGGCTGCTCCTGGACGCCGAAGGCAACAGGGCGGTGCGGACCGACGAGGCCACCGGTGTGGTTCTCGGGATCTCCATGGGCAGCCTGGAGAACATGACGGACCTCCTGCGTCAGTCCTACACGAACGCGCTGCCCTTCCACGTCGACGCGGGCCGCATCCCCTTCGGCAGCCTCAACCACGCCGCGGGCGCCTGCGCGATCCGGCACGACCTCAAGGGCCCCAACACGACGGTCGCGGGCGGCCGGGTCAGCGGGCTGCTCGCCCTCAACTACGCGCGGCGGCTGATGAGGCAGGGCCGTGCGACGAAGTACCTGGTGGGTTCGGTCGAGGAGTTCTCCGCCATCCACGCCTGGTTCGAGTACACCGCCCTCGCGGCCGGCGACCCCGAGCCGCTGCTCGGCGAGGGCTGCGGGCTCTTCCTGGTCGAGCACGCCGGCGCCGCCGAACGCCCCGCGCTGGCCGCCGTGTTGAGCATCGAGAGCGGCATCGACATCGACGACGACCCGCGGGCCGCGGTCACCGGCTGCGTGCGCCGCGCCCTGAACCGCGCGGGCGTCACCCCCGACGAGGTGTGGGCGGCCGTCCCATGCGCCGCCCCCACCGCCGCCGGCCGGGCCGAGTCGGAGGCGCTGGCGGCGCTGCTGCCCGCCGACGCGCTGTCCCGGGTGCCGTCCATGGAGCTGCTCGGCGATACCAGCGCGGCCTCCGCCTCCTTCCAGATCCAGGCGGTGCTCGGGGTGGCCGAGGCCGACCCGACCTCGTCCGGTCGGATCGCGCTGGTGTCCGCCGTCGACCGGGACGGCGCGGTGGCCTGTGCCGTCCTGCGACTGCTCGGGGAGCACGCATGATCGCGCTCGTCAGCGGCGGGTCCCGGGGCATCGGCAAGGCCATCGTGCTGCGCCTGGCCCGGGACGGGTACGACGTCGCGTTCTGCTATCGCTCGAACGACGAGGCCGCCGAGCAACTGGTCAAGCAGGCAAGCGAGTTCGGCACGCGTGTCAGCGCCGCCCGCTGCGACGTGTCCGACGCGGCGGACGTGCGCGACTGGTACGCGCGAACCGAGCGCGAACTCGGCCCCGTCGACGTCGCCGTCACCTCGGCGGGCATCACCCGGGACCGGCCGGTGATCCTGATGCCCGAGGAGGACTGGGGCCGGGTTCTGCGGACCAATCTGGACGGCGTCTACCACGTGTGCCGCGCCGCGGCGTTCTCCATGAGCAAGCGCAGGAACGGCGCGATCGTCAATCTGTCCTCGGTGTCCGGGATCCACGGAAACATCGGGCAGGCCAACTACGCCGCCTCCAAGGCCGGGATCATCGGCTTCACCAAGTCCCTCGCCAAGGAGTGCGGACCGCGCGGTGTGCGCGCCAACGTGGTCGCCCCGGGCCTGATCGCGACCGACATGGTCGACGACATGTCCGAGGCCGCGGTGGAGCGGATGCTGGGGAGCGTGGCGCTCGGGCGCGCAGGCCGCCCCGAGGAGGTGGCGGACCTGGTGTCCTTCCTGGTGTCGGACCGGGCCTCGTACATCACGGGGTCGGTCTTCGAGATCCACGGTGGTGGCACCTTCTGATGGGGACCGGAACGCAGGGGGCCGGGGGCCTTCGGGACAGCTACGACGTGATCGTCGTCGGCAGCGGCATCGGCGGCCTGGTCACCGGCGGCTATCTGGCGGCCGACGGGCGCCGCGTGCTCATCCTCGAACAGCACGACGTGGCGGGCGGAAACGCGCACGCCTTCCGTCGGCGGCGCAAGTACGAGTTCGACGTCGGCATGCACTACCTCGGCGACTGTGGGCCCGACGGGCTCATCCCCACGATCCTGTCCGGCCTCGGCGTCCGCGACCGGGTGCGCTTTTTGCCCATGGACAACGAGCACGGCTTCGACCGGGTCATGACGCCCACCGCGACCCTGGACGTGCCGGCCGGGTGGGACGCCTACGCCGAACGGCTTCGGCAGGCACTGCCCGAGGAGGCCGACCGCGTCGACCGGTTCATCGACCTCGCCACGGCGCTGGCCGCCGTGAACCGGGCCAGTCTGACGGGTGATTCGATGGCGCAGTTGTGCCGCAGGTTCCCTGAGGCGATGCGCTGGACTCGCCGTACGCTGGGCGAGGCCTTGGACCACTGCGGCCTGTCCGCCAAGGGGCGCACCCTGATCGCGGCCCAGGCCGGCAACTACGGCTCGATGCCCGACGGGGTCGGCTTCGCCGAGCACGTCAACATCACCGACCACTACCTGCGCGGCGCGTACTACCCCGAGGGCGGCGGCCAAGCCTTGGTGGCCGCGTTCGTCGAGGCGCTGGAGGCGTACGGCGGCGAGCTGCGCACCCGGTGCGAGGCGCGCCGCATCCTGATCGAGAACGGGCGCGCCACCGGCGTCGAACTCATCGACGGGCAGCGCATTTCGGCGCCGCTGATCATCTCCAACGCGGACTACCGGCGCACCGTCCTCGACCTGTGCGGCGGTGAGGCGGCCTTCCCCGCCGGCGTCGTGGCACGGACCCGCGAGGCGACCATGCGCAATGCCATCGTTTCGGTGTACGTCGCGCTCGACACCGAGTTGCCGGCGCTGCCCAACGCCAACATCTGGTGGCACGGCAGCGACGACATGGAGGGCGCGCACGCGGCGATGCTGGAGCGGTACGCGCGCGACAAAACGATGGACACGGTGTCGCAACTCGCCCTGTTCTTCGCCTCCCTCCGGGACCCGGGGGCGCACGCCGTGTGCCCGCCCGGCCACAGCAATTTCCAGCTCATGATGAACTGCCCGTTCGGTTACGACTTCTGGGGGGTGCCGGGCGGACCGGTGGACGGCGAGCCGTACCGCCGCAACCCCGTCTACCTCGCCCGCAAACGGGAGTTGACCGAGGCGATGCTGGACACCGCCGAGAAGATCCTCGGCCCGTTCCGCAGCCGCATCACACACGTGGAGACGGCCACTCCGCTGACCAACGAGCGCTACATCCGAGCCGGCGGCGGCACCCCGTACGGCATGGCCACCTGGGGCGGCACGGCCCGGCGGCCCGACGTGCGGACCGAGGTCGAGGGTTTGTACGTGGTCGGCCAGAACGTCCGCTACGGCAGCGGCATCGGCGGCGTGGCGACCTGCGGAATCGCCGCCGCCTCGCGCATCCTCGGCCGCGGGCTGTTCGCCGAGGCGTACACCGGAAAGGTGCTCGGCGACGCCTCCAGACTGCCCGAACGGGCACCGGACTGGGACCCACTGGCCGTCTCGCGCGGACAGGCGCGGCAGGGCGCGAAGGGCCTGGCCCGCATCGGCTGAGGGCCGGCCGGCCCGCGACCGTCACCTTCCCATCCCGACCCGGTCCTTTCGTCCCACCAGGAGCAGTGTTCCCATGAATCAGGTACCTTCCTTCGCCGTGGTCTCCGGCGCTCAGGTGGACCGCGTCCTCAGCGGGCGTGAGGAAGAGGTCGTCGCAACGATCGAGGCCGCCTACCGGCTGCACGGCGAGGGGCAGACGGTCAACCCCGACTCGTACTTCCTGCGCTTCCCCGATCGTCCGTCGTCGCGGATCATCGCGTTGCCCGCGTCGATCAAGGGCGACGTGGAGGTGCACGGCATCAAGTGGATCTCCAGCTTCCCGGAGAACGTGGCCGCCGGCATCCCGCGTGCCTCGGCCGTGCTCATTCTCAACGACGCCGAGACCGGCTACCCGTTCGCGTGCCTGGAGAGTTCCATCATCAGCGCGGCGCGCACCGCCGCGTCCGCAGCCCTCGCGGCGGCGCGGCTCAGCGAGGTGCGCGGGCAACGCCCCACGCGGGTGGGCTTCTTCGGGGTCGGTCTGATCGCCCGCTATGTGCACCGGTACCTCGCGGGCAGCGGCTTCGCCTTCGAGTCGATCGGTGTGCACGACGTGTCGGCCGAGTACGCCGAGGGCTTCGCGGGCTACCTGCGCCGGGCCGAGGGCGAGGACCGCGGGATCACCATCCACGACAAGGCCGAGGACCTGATCCGCTCCAGCGATCTGGTGGTCTTCGCCACCGTCGCGGGGGAGCCGCATGTGAGCGACCCGCGATGGTTCGCGCACAACCCGCTGGTGCTGCACGTCTCCCTGCGGGACCTGTCCCCCGAGATCGTCCTGGACTCGTGGAACATCGTCGACGACATCGAGCACTGCATGAAGGCGAACACCTCGCCGCATCTGGCCGAACAGCTGGTCGGCAACCGCGAGTTCGTCGCCGGAACCCTGTACGACGTGCTCACCGGGGCGATCACCCCGCCGGCCGACCGGCCGGTGGTCTTCTCGCCGTTCGGCCTGGGGGTCCTGGACATGGCCGTCGCGAAGTACGTGTACGACCGCGTGCGCGAGAGGGACGGACTGCACACCGTCCCGGACTTCTTCCACGAGCTCAAGCGCTACGGCTGACGCCGTGCCGGGCCGGCTGTGAGCGGGCCGCGCCGGGGTGATCCCCGGCGACCGCTGACAGCCGGCTGACGGCGCGCTGACCGAACGAACAACCGGCCCCGGAGCACCTTGCCGCGTCTTCGACGCCCACACAGAATCTGCCGCATGAGATCCTTTTCCAGCCTTGAGGAATTCGCCGGCGCGGCCGGCGAACACCTCGGCTACAGCGAATGGCTCGAAGTCACCCAGGGAAGCGTCGACCAATTCGCCGGTGCGACCGGCGACCTCCAGTGGATTCACGTGGATCCCGAGCGGGCGGCGACCGGACCGTTCGGCGGGACCATCGTCCACGGCTATATGACGCTCGCGCTGCTGCCCGCGATGATGCGGGCGATCTTCGCGATCGAAAAGGTGGAGCTGGGCGTCAACTTCGGTCTGGACAAGGTGCGTTTTCCCCGCCCCGTGCCGGTCGGGGCCCGGGTCCGCGGCGGCGCCAGACTCACCAACGTCCGCGAAACACCCTCGGGTCACCTGACCGCGGTGCGCATGACGGTGGAGGTCGAGGGCCGGCAACAGGCGGCCTGCGTGGCGGACACCCTGTCGCTCTTCGTCGCCCCCGGGACGCCTTTGGCCGCGCCCTGACGGAGGTAGGGGAAACACCCCCCTCCGCCGTCCAAGAGGGGAGTAAATACTACCGATTTCGGTGCCCGACCTCCGCCACAATAGCGACACGGCCACTGTGGCCGGGACACCGCGAATGGCAAGAGGAGTGAATACATGGACGGCACGAGGCAGCTCGGGGAAAGCCCGTCGTCGGGCGAGATCAAAGGGTTCTCCGTCCCTGCCGGGTTCGTCGGTCTGCGGCGGGCGTTGGTCCTGTGCTGGATGTCGATCGCGGCCCTCGGCCGCTCTCTTGCCGTCTCCTCCGCGATCACCCTGGTGGGCCCGGGCCTCGGCATGGTGCCGCGCGCCATGGAGGGCGTACGCGGGCTGAGCAACCGCCAACGCGTGCTGGCCGCGCGCTGGTCCGGCGTGCGGATCCCGACCCCGGCCGGCCGGCAGCCGCCGGTGCCCGCGGGCGCCTCGGGAGTCGTCGCCCGCTACCGCTGGATCATGAACGACCCACAACTGCGGCGGGAGTTCGTCTGGGTGCTCTCCGACCCCGTCGCCGGCGCCTTCCTGGCCTTCTTCCCGATCGCCCTGCTCCTCGGCAGCGCGTGGGGCATCTTCCTCGCCTTCTTCGGCGTCTCGCTCTCCGAGGAATGGGACGGCCTGTGGTACTACTTCATCCCGGTCGGGGGATCGGCCACCGCGGTGCTCGCGGGCATCCTCGGCGTCCTGCACCTGCCGCTGGCCCTGTGGCTGGCGCCCCGCGCCGTCCACAAGCACGCCCTGTACACCTACGCGATGCTCGCCCCGAGCGAGAACGAGATGATGGCCGGCCGCATCGAGCACCTGGCCACGACCCGCTCGGACGCGGCGGACACACAAATGGCCGAGATCCGCCGGATCGAGCGCGACCTGCACGACGGCGCTCAGGCCCGCCTGGTGGCGATGGGCATGAACCTGGACGCCGCGGAACGCCTCCTGGAGACCAACCCCGAGGCCGTGCGCGCCCTGCTGATCGAGGCACGCCAGTCCTCGGCCAAGGCGTTGCAGGAACTGCGCAATCTGGTCCGCGGCATCCACCCGCCGGTGCTCGCCGACCGCGGACTCGTCGACGCGGTGCGGTCGTTGGCCATGGTCTGCCCGGTCCCCACCGAGGTCACGGTCGACCTGCCCGGCCGCCCCGAGATGCCGATCGAGTCGGCCGCGTACTTCGCGATCTCGGAGATCCTCACCAATGTCGCCAAGCACTCGAACGCGGACCGGGCCTGGATCGACGTCCGTTACGATCACGGAATGCTGCGCGTCACCATCACCGACACCGGACACGGCGGCGCGGACGCCGCCCGTGGCACCGGTCTGCAGGGCGTCGAGCGACGACTTGCCACTTTCGACGGTGTATTGGCCGTGAACAGCCCCGTCAACGGCCCGACGATGGTGACGATGGAGCTTCCGTGCGAATTGTCCTCGCCGAAGACCACTTCCTCCTTAGGGACGGACTGATCCGCCTCCTGGAGGCACACGGCCACGAGATCGTGGCCGCGGTGGAAAACGGAGCGGACCTGCTGGAGTCGCTCACCGAGGAGCGACCGGACGTCGCGATCGTCGACGTCCGGCTACCGCCGAACTTCACCGACGAGGGCCTGCGCGCGGTCCTCGCCGCCCGGCGCGAGATGCCCGACCTGCCGGTGCTGCTCCTCTCCCAGTACGTCGAACCGCTGTACGCGCGCGAGTTGCTGAGCAGCGGCGGCAACGGGATCGGCTACATCCTCAAGGGCCGGGTGACCAACGGGGCGCAGTTCCTGGACTCCATCCGACGGGTGGCCGAGGGCGGCACCGTGATGGACCCCGACGTGATCTCCCAGCTCCTGGTGCGCAAGGAGCGCGACGAGAGCATGAGCACCCTGTCCGGTCGCGAACGCGAGGTCTTGGTGTGGGTGGCCCAGGGCCGCTCCAACGCGGGCATCGCCCAGTCCCTCTTCATCTCGGAGAAGGCCGTCGCCAAGCACATAAGCAGCATCTTCACCAAGCTGGGCCTACTACCGGCCGACGGCGACAACCGCCGCGTGCTGGCGGTCCTCGCATACCTGGACCAGTGACCCACACCGAAACCCCGGCCGAGGCCGGGGTTTCCTGCCTGTTCAGGCGTGGTGCCCCCAGCAGGATTTGAACCTGCGACACCCGCTTTAGGAGAGCGGTGCTCTATCCCCTGAGCTATGGAGGCGGGGCGGGGAACCGGGTCCGGGGGCGATGGGCTTTCGGTCCCCGGGATCGGATCCCGCGCACAGGATAGCGGACGGGGTCGGGTGGACGTCGGGGCGTTTTCGGGCGGTGCCGGCTCGGCGCCCGGGGCGGGCGGGCTACCAGCTGGTGGCGTCGTCCATGGACTGCTGCCAGTAGGTGGTCTTGAGGGAGTCGTCGATGTACAGGCCCTGGGCGGGCAGCGACGGGGTGGCGCCCCTGCCGACGCTTTGGTTGCCCGAGGGGCCGTGGAAGTAGACGGTGAGGGTCTTCTCGGTGTGGCCGGTGCCGCCGCTGCCGTCCGCGGCGGACAGGCTGACGGAGGCGTAGCCGGACTCGCCGGGCTTGAGCGTGACGACCGCCTGCGGCTTCGACTCGTCGATGACCGGGGGTACGGACTGGGCCTCGCCGAAGCGCAGGGCCGGGTAGCCGTAGAGGAAGCACATCTTGCCGCCGGTGTTGGTGACGGTCAGAAGCACGTGGTTGATCGGGCGGTTCAGCGGGGCCGCGACGGTCTTGGTGTTGGAGCCCTCGCAGGTGACCGCGTTGTCGGGATCGGTTCGCCCGCCCGAGTCCTGGCCGGAGGCCGCGCCCGGCTTGGTGTTCGAGGAGGCGGGTCGGGAGGAGGGGGCGCCGGCGGGGGTCGAGGCGATCGGCGCCGCGGTCGGCGCGGCCGCGGGGGCGCTCGGCGGGGTGGTCACGACGGGGGCGGCGGCGGGCTTGCCGTCCTTGTCCGAGTCGTTGTTGCACGCGGTCAGCAGGAGCGCGGCCAGCGCGAGCGTCGTGACACCGGCGAGACGGGTGCGGGAAGTGCGGACGCGGGACATGTGATCGGGCTCCTCGGGAGTTCGGGTGATGCGCTGCTTGAACGACCACGAGCCTGTGGCAGGGTTCGTCCCAGCGGCTACGGACAGCGGCCGATTGGGGACGCCGGAACGGCGAAACCGGGTCTGACCAGGGGAAATGCCGGACCCCTGGAACGCCGGCTTGGGACACGGGGCGATGGAGGAACGGGTGTCGGAGGCAGCGGGAGCAGCGGAAACGGAGGCGTTCGCGCGTTTGTTGCGGGGGCTGAAGGACCGCTCGGGGCTCAGCTACGGGGCGCTGGCCAAGCGGCTGCACATGGGTACCTCGACGCTGCACCGCTACTGCAACGGCACCGCGGTGCCGAACGAGTACGCACCGGTGGAGCGCTTCGCGAGGGCGTGCCGGGCGACCCCACAGGAGCTGGTGGAGCTGCACCGACACTGGATCCTGGCGGACGCGATGCGAGGCCGCCGCCCGGACGCGCCCGGCCCCCGCACGCCGGCGCCCCCTCCGGCCCAGACCTCCACCCCGACCCCGACTTCGCCTCCGGCGGGGGCTTCGCCTCCGGCGCCGGCGCCGGAGGCGGCCGGGACCTCGGCCCCGGCTGCGGCTTCGCCTTCGCCTTCGGGTCCGGCTTCGCCTTCGGTGGGGGCTGCGTCTTCGAGCTCGACTTCGCCTCCGGTCGGGGCTACGGCCTCGGGCCCGACCTCGCCCCCGGCTTCCGCCGAGGTTCCGGCTTCGGCTGCCGCTGAGGCTCCGCGTTCGACTGTCGCTGAGGCTTCGGCCTGGCCCCCGGCCCAGGTCCCGGCCGGGGGCGAGGTTCCGACTGGGGCCTCAGCTTCGGCTCCGGCCTCGGGTCCGACTGCGGTTGCGGCAGCGGGTGGGTCGGTTGGGGCGGTGGAGGGCTCGGTCGAGCGGGCGGGCGGGGATGGCGTGTCGGGCTCGGGAGCCGGGGGCGGGGCTGCTGGGGCTTCTGGCTCCGTAGCGTCCCCGGCCGGCTCGGCGGTTTCGGGCGAAGCGGCTTCGGTCGGCTTCTCGGGCTCGGCCGGAGTGCCCTCGGCCGGTTCGGTCGGCTCGTCCGAGCAGGGCCCGGGAAGCGACGACACGGTGACGGTCGTCGGGCCGCCGCATGCGCCGACCCCCACCCCCGCGCGCCGTCGCCGTGCCGCGGTCACCCTCGCCGCGGCAGCGGCCGTGCTCGGTGCCGTGTTGGTCGTCGCGTACCCGCTGTCCGGCGACGACGGCGACGATTCCGACGCCCGCACGGCGGCCGACTCCGGCCCCGTGCCCACCGCCCCGCGGGCTGCCGGCGACCGGCCCGCCGAGCCCGCCCCCGCCTCCCCGCCGACCGCCGGCACCGGCACCGGATCGGCCTCGGCCCCGCCCGGCACCACCCCGCCCGGCAAGGTCGCGCCCGGCGCCTCGAAGGGCGGCACGCCAAGCACGGGAGCCGCCTCGGGCGACGACCCACTCGGCGTCGCCGTACGTCCGTACGTCTACAGCAACCCGTGCAGCCAACACTTCCTCGTCGACAGCGCCCCCGAGCAGGTCGGCCCGCCCGCCGGCGAGGCGGACGCGGTGCGCTGGTCCGGCGCGTACGGCGCGGTCTCCTCGGACGAGCAGCAGATCGCCCTCACCGTCCAGGGCCGCGAACGGGAAACGATCGTCCTGGAGGCGCTGCACGTCCGCGTCGTCGCCAAGGGTGCGCCCCTCGCCTGGAACGACTACGCGATGGGCGTCGGCTGCGGCGGCGACGTCGACACCAAGTCCTTCGACATCGACCTCGACCGGGGCAGCCCCACCGTCACCGCGAAGAACGGCCAACGCGACTTCCCGTACAAGGTCAGCGCCACCGACCCCGAGGTCTTCTACATCACGGTGCACACCAAGGCCCACGACGTGCGCTGGGATCTCACCCTGGACTGGTCCGCCGCCGACGGCCGCCGCGGCACGGTCAAGGTCGACAACAAGGGCAAGCCGTTTCGCACCAGCGCCGGCTCGGCCCGCCCCGGCTACGACTACCCGCTCGGCGGCGGCGAGTGGATCAAGCGCCAGGGGTAGTCACCGATGTGCCGACGGTCAGGATGACGGCCGAGTCCTCGACGGCCTCCACCGTGTGCGGCTCCTCGGGGACGACGAGCAGGTCGCCGGAGGCGCCCTCGACGGAGTCGTCGCCCGCGGTCAGCCGGATGTGGCCGGTCAGCACGATCAGGGAGGCCTCGCCCGGGCTCTCGGGTTGATCCAGCGAGTTGCCCGCCGTGAGGGCGATCAGGGTCTGCCGCAAGCGCCGGCGGGAGCCGCCGAGCATGGCGGTCGAGCTGCGGCCCGACGAGGTGCTGCGGGCCGAGGCGAGCTGCTCCTTCGTGGCCGTCCGGAGCGAGATTTTATCCATGTATGTCAGTTTCGGGGGCGATCACTCTCCGCGCATGTTCTGGTGGGCGCGGGAATGCGACGACCGGTGTGCCGGGTGATCCTGGCGAGGGGGCAGAGGGCCGCGACCGAGGAGGTAAACGACTTGCTCGGGCATCGAAGAATGAACCTCATGACCACCGATGAAAGCGTGCGTACGCGCGGAACCGTCTTCGATCGGGACGGGACGCTCGTCGCCGACTACCGGCTCGGCAACCGCTCGGGCCGACCGGCCGCGCTCGACCTGCGGCTGCATCGGCTGCCGGCCGAGGCGGCGGCCCCCGCCATCTTGACCGCGCTCCCCGGATGGGTCGTGTCGGCGCACGCGGACACCGGTGCGGTGCTGATCGCGTCGGGCGGCCGACTGGTGCGGCATCTGCACCGGTACGCCCGCGAGTTGGATCCGCGGGCCGACGGCCACGCCTGGGCGGATCCGCGCATCGAGGTGCGACCGGTGACGTCCGTGCCGCCCTGGGCGCTGTACGACTCCTGGATCGCCGCCTATCCGCCGGGACATCCCGACGGCACGTCGCATCCCCATCCCGAGGACCTGGACGTCCTGTACCACGGACGTGTGCTCGGGCCCCTGCTCGACGCGAGCGTGGTGGCGCTGGATCGGGGGCGGGTGGTCGCGGCGGTGCTGGTCAACGACGCCGAACAACTCGGGCCGTGGATCAGCGAGGTCTTCCGCGATCCCGACCCCGCGTACGCCGGCCTCGGTGCCCGGCTGTTGCGGCACGCGCTCGGCCTGGCCGCGCGCGCCGGGCTGCCCTCGATCGGCCTCGCGGTCACCGAGGGCAATCCGGCCCGGACGGTGTACGAGCGCCTCGGATTCCGGCACGACGAGTCGTTGATGCACGTCGTACTCCCGGGAGGCGAGCGGTAGGCACCCGGTGGGGGAGCGGTGGACGCGTCGATCGAGACATGAGACATTTGTGTCTCACAAGAATTGAGGATGTCTCATGGCCGGCTCCACCCCCCTTCGCCCCGCCCGTGACCCGCGGCGCTGGGCCGTGCTCGCGATCCTGTCGGGGAGCCTGCTGATCATCTCGATGGACGCGACGATCCTGAACGTCGCGTTCCCCTCCCTGGTCGCCGATCTGCGGCCCGGCGCGGTCGAGCAGTTGTGGATCATCGACTCCTACGCCCTCGCGCTGTCCGGCCTGCTGGTCACCGCCGGCGCGCTCGGCGACCGCTGGGGCCGCAAACGGCTGCTCCTGGTCGGGTTCGCGATCTTCGCGATCGCCTCGCTGCTCGCGGTGGCGGCCACCGCGGCCTGGCACGTGATCGCCGCCCGGGTGCTGCTCGGCGTCGGCGGCGCGGCGATCATGCCCTCCACGCTGACCATCCTGCGCCAGGTGTTCACCGACGCCCGCGAGCGGGCCTTCGCCTACGCCGTGTGGTCGGCCGTCTTCGGCGGCGGCATGGCGCTCGGGCCGGTGATCGGCGGACTGCTCGTACAGTCGCACGGGTGGCAGTCGGCGTTCCTCCTGAACGTGCCGATCGCCGTCGCGGTGATCGGATTCGGCCTCTGGCTGCTGCCCGAGTCCCGCTCGCCGCGCTCCGGCGCGTGGGACTGGCCCGGGGTGGGGCTGTCCATCGTCGGCATGGGCACGCTCGCCGGCGGCGTCAAACAACTCGGCAAGGGCGGCGTGGCCGACCCCGGAGCGTGGATCCTGCTCGCGGTCGCGGGGGTCACGCTGACCGTGTTCGTCCGGCGCCAACTGCGCCTCGCCCACCCGCTGCTCCAGGTCCGGCTGTTCACGAACCGCGCGTTCACGATGGCTGCGACCGCGATCTTCCTGGGCATGCTCGGCCTCGGCGCGGCGCTGTTCCTGCTCAGCCAGTGGTTCCAGTACGTCCGCGGCTACAGCCCCGTGTCCGCCGGTCTGCACCTGCTGCCCGCGCCGATCGCGCTGATCGTGGCGTCGATGGTGGTGCCGCCGCTGATGCACCGCTTCCCGCCGCGCAACGTGCTCGGGATCGGCCTCGCGCTGATGGGTGTCGGCCTGGCGCTGCCCTGGATCGGGCAGCACTTCCGGGACGTGGACTACCCGCTGATCGGCGTCTCGCTCGCGGTGGTCGGGCTCGGGGTGGGTACGTTGGCCACCGTCGCCTCGGTGGTGCTGATGTCCTCGGCGCCGGCCGCGGACGCCGGGGGCGCGGCCGCCATCGACGAGACCGCGTACGAACTCGGCGCAGCCCTCGGCGTCGCCATCCTCGGCAGCATGGCCTCCGCGCTCTACCGCTCCAACCTGCCCGACCTCGACCTCGGCGCGGCCGATCTGTCGGCGGTGCGCGAGTCGATCGGGGACGCGTCGGTGGTGGCGGACCGGCTCGGCACGGGCGGCCTGCTCACCCGAGCCGGCGACGCGTTCACGGCCGGCATGACGCCCACCTTCCTGGCCGGCGGCGTGGTCGCGCTGGTCGCCGCGGTACTGGCCTGGCGGCTGATCCCCCGCGACCTGGAACCCGCCTCCGACACGCACTGACCCGCGCCGACCGCCGGGCCGGGACGGATGCCGGCCGTGCGCGGCGGGCCGCGCTCGGCCGGCCGAAAGTGGTCGGTCGGGCAGCCGCGAGGCACGTCGCACCGGACCGCCCCACGGTGGGTGAGGCGACGCCCGTCGGCGGGTCGAGGCCGCCCTCCCGGAGTCCGCGCACCCGCTCCCACCCGGGCCTTAGGAACATCCGGGGCCCCTCGGCCGTTGAGCGGATCGTAGGCACTCCGGAGCGTGCATGCGGAGCCCGAGGCCGGGCAGGCGCTGATAAAGGCCGCTATCGGCCAACCTTTCAACAGTACATCTCCGGATGGAATACCACAGGCTTCTCGTTCGTTCGAAATGTTGACGAACGCGAATGAAAGCGAGGGCTAGAGCATGCCGACTACACGTGGTGTGGCCCGACAGGGCGCCGAGCGAGTGGCGGCTTCCCGCACGCGGAAGGCTGCCGACGTCGAGCGCGACACGGTCGGTGTGTACCTGGACGAGATCAGCCGCACGAAGCTCTTGGACGCGGAGCGCGAGGTGGAGATGTCGAAGGACATCGAGGCCGGGCTCTACGCGCAGAAACTGATCGACGAGGACGCCGTACCCGAGGGAGTCGACCGGGCCGAGCTCGACGCGCTGATCGCGCGTGGAGCGGCGGCCAAGGAACTGTTCATCCAGGCCAACCTGCGTCTGGTGGTCTCCGTCGCGCGGCGCTACCCGCGCAGCGGGATGCCGTTCCTGGATCTGGTCCAGGAGGGCAACGTGGGTCTGGTCCGCGCGGTCGAGAAGTTCGACTACGCGAAGGGCTTCAAGTTCTCCACCTACGCCACGTGGTGGATTCGGCAGGCGATCACCCGGGCGATGGCCGACCAGGCCCGCACCGTGCGACTGCCCGTGCACCTGGTCGAGGAACTCAGCAAGATCCGCCGCGTGCAGCGCGAGTTCGCCCGTGACCACGGTCGCGACCCCGAGTTCCCGGAGATCGCCGAGATCGTGGGCACCACCCCCGAGCGGGTGGTCGACGTGATCGGGTGGGCGCGTGACCCGATCAGCCTGGACACCCCCGTGGGTGACGACGGCGAGACCGAATTGGGCGAACTGGTCCAGGAGACCGACCCGTTGACCCCGGAGGACATCACCCTCGCGACGCTGCGCCGGGAGCAGATAGCGGACCTGGTGGGTCGGCTCGACGGCCGTACGGCCACCATTCTGCGGGCGCGCTACGGCATGGCCGACGGCAAGGAGCACACGCTCACCGAGGTCGGCAAGCAACTCGGGCTCACCCGCGAGCGGATCCGGCAGATCGAGAAGCAGGCGCTGGTCGAACTGCGCGAGCTGGCCACCGCCCAGGGGCTCGAGGCCGCGTGACGCGGCCCGCGCCGGAGCGCCGGCACACTGGTGCGATGGCGGAAGCGGAAGAGCGCGAGGCGAACGGACCGGGCCGGCCGAAGCGGCACGACCGCTTCGGCTGGGACGACCTGCTGCCCGAAACGAGTTCGGACGAGACCGACACCGGCTGGGGCGAGCACCGGACCGGCGCCGACCCGGCCGACATCCGCCGCTTCCTCGACGACAAGCCGCCACACCACTTCTGAGCCGGGGCCGCCGTCGGGCGGCCGGCGTGGCCCGGGGCGGCACAGACGCTCGACGCACGTCCACGAAAACGAACGGCGGGCCCGCCTTCCCACGAAGGTACGGGCCCGCCGTTCGACCGATCAGGCGTCCGAACGCGTGGCCCCGGAGCCTCCGGGGGTCCCCGAGCCTCCCGGGGTCCCCGAGCCTCCCGAGGGCCCCGACGATCCGCTGCCCCCGTCGCGGCCGGAGTCCTGCTGCGGCTCCAGCCGTTCGGCGAGCAGGTCGCGGATCTCGCGCAGGATCTCGACGTCGCTCAATTCCTTCTCGCCCGCGTGCCCGAGGGCCCGCTTGCGCCGCTCCAGCATGTGGTTCATCGGCAGCACGAGCAGGAAGTAGACCACCGCCGCGGTGATCACGAACGTCAGTGCCGCGCCGAGCACCGAGCCCCACAACAACTGGACGCCGGTCGTCTCGCCCTTCGCGTCGACGCCGCACGGGCCCTTGATGCAGGTCGTGTAGCTGTCCAGGTTCTTGGTGCCCAGCGCACCCACGACCGGGTTGATCATCCCCTTCACGAATGCGTTCACGACCGCCGTGAACGCGGCGCCGATGACCACGGCCACGGCCAGGTCGACGACGTTTCCGCGCATGAGGAACTTCTTGAAGCCGCCCACTGCTTGATTCCCATCGATCTTGATCGGTCGAGGCTCGACCTGGCGTTCCGAGCGACGATCACCACCAACAGCGGTAATAATCGTAGTAATTGTGGAATAGCCGATGAAGCCGGACAACCCGCACGAGTCTGGTGTCATTCACGATCCGTCGCAACAACGCCGCTCAGAACCTGCGGATGGTGTAGGTGAGTCCCGGGCCGGTCGCCGCGCCCGCGAGTTCGCTCGCCACGGCACGGGGAACCTCGAGGATAACGAGCGCTCCGGACCCGGGCGCCCCGAACCCGGAACCGGTCGGGGGCGGCTTGGCCACCACCACGGCGCCGGCGGCGATCGGCCGTGCGGGGCCGGGGTGTTCGGGCGGCGGCGCGGCCAGCACGTCGATCCGGTCGCCGGGACGCAGTACGGCCACCGCGTCGGCGTCGGCGAAGCGCGCGGGCAGCGCGACCGGGCCCGCGTCGGCCGGGCCGCCGGGCCGGGTCAACCGCACGTCGGTCACCGGCTCGCCGCGCCGCAGTGGACCGGTCAACGCGCCCCCCTCGGCCTGCCGGACCGCGCGCAGGACCCCCTCGGGGCGCAACGCCGTCGGCATCCGCACCAGGGCCAGGTCGGCGGGCCCGGGCGTGCTGCCCGCCGGCAGGTCACGCGCGGCCACCAGGATCGGCGTGGTGGGCGCGGGCGCCGGCCGGACCGCGACGATCACCGCGAGCGCGGCAACCGCCGCCGACAACGCGGCCAACCCGCGCCGATGCCGGGCCGACACGCGACGCCACGACGGCCGGGCGGGCACCCCCGGCGACCCGCGAAGGGCCGGCCCGCCGGCCCGGCCGAACGACGGACCGGACGGCGATCCGAACGATCCCGAAGCGGACATCACACCTCCAACGCGGGCGGCGCACACGGTAGGGACGATGCGGCCCGACCCCCGTCGGAACCGGGGCGGGAAAACGAGGGCCGAGCCGCACCCCCACCGTGCCGCCCGCCGACCCACCCGCGCCGAACCGCCCGGACGCCTGTGGATCACCGCCCCCCTGTGGACAACGAATTCACCCACGTGAATGACATGACTCCCCCCACCGAGCGACCGCCCCCGAACAGCACGAAGGCCGCCCCCACCCGGGAGACGGCCTTCGAACACATCACACACGGCCGGACGGGCCGACCACACAACACTCACCGACCGGCGAACCGCCTACGCCGGCCGCTCGACCTCCGCCGTGCCACAGCTGCACGTACGAGTCTTCGGCAACGCCGCCACCACATCGAACAGCAGCGTGCGCAGCCGGTCGACGTTGGCCGCGAAGACCTCCATCACCTCGGCGTGGGTGACCCCCTCGCCCGCCTCGACACCCGCGTCGAGGTCGGTGACCAGCGCGATGGCCGTGCAGCAGAGCCCCAGTTCGCGCGCGAGCACCGCCTCGGGGTGCCCGGTCATGCCGACGATCGACCAGCCCTGGGCCGCGTACCACTTGGATTCCGCCCGGGTGGAGAAGCGCGGCCCCTCGATCACCACGAGGGTGCCGCCGTCCACCGGCTCCCACCCCGAGGCGCGGGCGCCCGCGATGGCCACCGCGCGCCCGTCGGCGCAGTACGGGTCGGCGAACGTGGTGTGCACGACCGGTGGCACGCTGCCGTCGGCGAGCGGCAGCCCGTCGAAGAACGTCTGGGTGCGGCCGGAGGTGCGGTCGATCAGCTGATCGGGGACCACCAGCGTGCCCGGACCCAGTTCGGCCCGCAGACCGCCCGTCGCGCACGGCGCGAGCACCTGCGTGACCCCGACGGCCCGCAGCGCCCACAGGTTGGCGCGGTAGTTGATCCGGTGCGGCGGGATCGAGTGGTCGCGGCCGTGCCGGGGCAGGAACGCGACCCGACGGCCGGCCACCTCGCCCAGGAAGAGCGCGTCGCTGGGCGCGCCGTACGGCGTGTCCACCCGCACCTCGACCACGTCGTCCAGGAAGGCGTAGAACCCGGAACCGCCGATCACACCGATCTCGGCCGGGGCCACCCCCGCCGGCAACACGCCGGTCGTCATCGCTCAGGCCGCCGTCGACGTCGTACCGGACGAGCCGGACGAGGACGTCGACGTGGAGGACGTCGACGACGAAGACGAGGAGCCCTCCGAGGAGGACGAGGAGGACGAGGAGGACGAACCCGTCGAGGACGAGCCGGACGACGCGGCGGTCGCCGGCGTCGACGACGTGCTCGAGCCGCGGCTGTCGGTCCGGTAGAAGCCGGAGCCCTTGAACACCACGCCCACCGCCGAGAAGACCTTGCGCAGCCTGCCCTGGCAGGCGGGGCACACGGTCAGCGCGTCGTCCGTGAACTTCTGGACGGCCTCGAGGCCCTCGCCACAGGCGGTGCACTGGTACTGGTACGTCGGCACGGTCTGGTCCTCCTTCGACAGACAGGTCAGCTGGGTACTGGCACTCTCACCTGTCGAGTGCCAATGGTGCAGCATCCACCGGAGTTCCGTCCACCACGGTGGTGGTCGTCGGTGTAATGGGTGTCACATCCGCCTTCGGCTTCAGCAGCCGTTGCCCGGCCAGCACCACCAGGAAGCCGATGCCGGCGGAGGCCAGGGTGAGCGCGAACCCGGCGCCCGAGCCGCGCGCGTCGGTGAGCATCCCGGAGAACGTCGAGCCGAGCGCGAGGCCGAGCCCGATCGCCCCGGTCAACCAGGTGAACGCCTCGGTCTTGGCCGCGGCCGGGACCAGCGTGTCGACGAGGGTGAAGCCGGTGATCAGCGTGGGTGCGATCGCCAGTCCGCACAGCAACGCGACGGGCACCATGATTCCCACCGACGGGATGGCCCACAGCGGCGCGGTGCCGAGCGCGAGCAGCGCGAACATCACCACCATCCGGCGGTGCGCGGCCCGTCGCCAGGCGATCGCGCCGTAGACGGCCCCGGCGATCAGGCTGCCGCCCGCGAAGACCGCGTACAGCGCGCCCGCCAGGCCGGGCCGGCCCGCCTCCTCGGCGAACGCGGTGACCGAGACCTGCACGGTGCCGAAGACCCCGCCGATGCAGATGAACGCGACCACGAGCAGGCGTACCCCGCCGATCCGCAGCGCGGACGTGTGCGGCGTGTCACCGGCCGTGCGGACCACCCGCCGGGGCGCGGTGCCGCGTTGTGCCGCGAACAACAACGACCCGACCACGGTCAGCGCGGCCTCGACCACCAGGCCGGCCGCCGGGTGTACGCCGGTGGCCAGGAAGGTGGCCACCACCGGGCCGACCACGAAGGTGAACTCGTCGGTCACCGACTCGAACGCGAACGCGGTCGGCAGCAGCGGCGACCGCTCCAGGTGCGCCGCCCAGCGGGCCCGCACCATCGAGCCGATCTGCGGCACCGTCGCACCGGACAGCACCGCGGTCGTGAACAGCAGCCACAGCGGCGCCTCGGCGAGCGCGGCCACGATCAGCGCGGACACCGCCGCGCCGTGCAGCAGCGCGCCGGGCACGACCACCGCGGCCTGGCCGAAGCGGTCGGCGAGCCGACCCGTCTGCGGGCCGACGAAGGCCAGCGCCACGGCGGCCGCGGCGGAGACCGCGCCGGCCGTGCCGTACGAGCCGGTGGTGTGTTTGACGAGCAGCACGATGCCCAGGCCGAGCATCGCGTAGGGCAGCCGCGCGATCAGCGCGGGAGCCAGGAATCGCCAGGCGGAGGGGGTCCGCAGCAGCGTGGAGTACGTGGAGATCATGCGCACCGCCCCCGGCGGGCGCGTGCGGCGGTCCGATGCGTGGGCATCGTGGGCATCGCGGGTTGTCGCTTCCTGCCACCTGGTGACGCACAGGGGAAACCCCGGTGCGCCGAGAGCTGTCCTCGAAAGCGTCCACCGGGGTAGATACCGAAGCGTTGTGCCTCGGCCGCCGTGCGGTCACGACGCCAGCCCTGCGTCAGGCAGAGTCGGTGTGTGCAGTGGGATCGGCGTTCGGGACACCCTGGGGCGCCCCGCCGACGATCAACCATACGATTGTATCCCAGGCGCACCCGGCCCGGACCGACGGCGGGGCGCCGCGCCTCAGGTGTCGCCCTTGACCCCGAACCAGCTCGCGAGCTTGCCGCCCCGGCTGACCGCGCGCAGTCGGTCCTCGGTCTGGTCGCGCACCGCGTCGGTGGTCACCACGAGCAGGTCGTCGCCGCGCCGCAGCACGGTGGTCGGCTCGGGCACGAAGCTCCCGTCCTCGCGCACGATCAGGGTGACCGCGGCCCCGCGCGGCAGACGCAGCTCGCCGACCTCCACGCCGTGCATCCGCGAACCCGTCGGCACGTTCACCGACAGCAGGTGGCCGTGCAGCTTCTCCAGCGGCGCGGACTCCACGCCGAGGTCGGTCGGCTCGTCGGCACCCGCGAAACCGGCCTTGCGCGCTATCCACGGCAGCGTGGGCCCCTGGACCAGGGTGAACACGACGACCAGCACGAAGGTGATGTTGAACAGCCGCTGGGCGTCGGGGATGTCCTTCACGATCGGGATGGTCGCCAGCACGATGGGCACCGCCCCGCGCAGTCCCGCCCAGGACAGGATCAGCTGCTCGCGCCACGGTATGCGGAACGGCGACGTGGTCACGATCACCGACAGCGGCCGGGCGACCAGCAGCAGGATGGTGCCGATCACCAGCGCCGGGACCACCGCGCTGCCCAACTCGTGCGGGGTGACCAGCAGTCCGAGCAGGACGAACAGCCCGATCTGGGCGATCCAGCCGAGCCCCTCGGCGAAGCCGCGCGTGGCCGGGCCGTGTGGGAGCTGCGAGTTGCCCAGGACCAGCGCGGTCAGGTAGACCGCGAGGAACCCGCTGCCGTGCGCCAACGCGCCGCCGGAGTAGGCCAGCACGCACAGCGCCATCACCGCGATCGGATACAGGCCGGAGGCCGGCAGCGCGACGTGGCGCAGGCCGAACGCGCCGAGCCGGCCGACCGCGAGGCCGACCGCCGCGCCTATCGTCAGCTCCAGGCCGATCTCGCCGAGGATCCTGTACCAGGGTTCGATGTGGCCCGTGTGGGCGAACGTGACCACCAGGATCACCACCGGCGCGTCGTTGAACCCGGATTCGGCCTCCAGCAACCCGGTCAACCGGTGCGGCAGCGGCAACTTGCGCAACACCGAGAAGACCGCGGCGGCGTCCGTGGAGGACACGATCGCGCCCATCAGGATCGCGGTCGACCAGTCCACGTCGAGCACGATCCTGGTGGCCAACGCGGTGACCGCGACACTCACCCCGACCCCGACGGTGGACAACACCGCCGCGGCCGGCACCGACGGCCTGATCTCCTTCCAACTGGTGGCGATCCCGCCCTCCGCGAGGATCACTATCAGCGCGGCGTAGCCGAGCGTCTGGGTCAGTTCGGCGTTGTCGAAACCTATGCCGAGGCCGTCGGCCCCGATCACCATTCCGAGTCCGAGGTAGAGCAGCAGGCTCGGCAGCCCGGTGCGGGTCGCCAGGCGGACCGCTATGACAGCGGACAGCATGACGAGGGCACCCAGGAGCAGGACCTGGTTGAGCTCGGGCACGGACACGTGCGTCACCTCCGGCGGTCGTCGGTCCGGCCACCCCCCAGGCGGCCGCACGGAGTGCTTGAACATGAAGGCAGACGACGACGGGCGAAGCCGGCGTCGCGAATGCGCAGGGAATCAGCAGGCCTTGGGACGGGGGGCCCTGCCGCGCCGGCGAACCGGCGATCAATTACCTACGCCTGGGAAATATTTTACCAAAGCGAAGGATCCATACCCCACAGGGGTCCCGTCTCGTACCCGTGGCTGTGCTGTCGACGACACTCGGCTTTTAAGGTGTCCCTTGCCGCACCGACCGCATAAGGACCTTGATGCCTCCCTCGAAGACGCCCGACCCGGAGCAGCCCCCCGGTGGCCAGGACGCCTCATCCTCCGGGTGGGACGACTGGCCCACGGGCGAGTGGCCCACATCGCAGTGGGCCGCGGCGGATCCGGTCGCGGCCCAGCGGCGCGCGGAAGAACGCGCGGAGCGTGAGCGCCGGGCCGCGCCCGAGCCGTACGACGAACCCGAGCCGTACGTCCCGCAAGAGCCAGAGCAAGAGCCCTACGTCCAGCCCTACGTCCCGCAGGAGCCGTACGCGCCGCGGCAGGACCCGTATCCGGCGCGGGAGCCCCACGCCGGACAAGAGCCGTACGCCCCACCGGAGTCGCCCGCCCCGGGGGAGCCCTACCCGCCCCTGGAACCGTACGCGGAGCCGGCCGCGGGGTCGGTCCCGCCGCCCGCCGCGGCGCCCGTACCGCCCGCGCCGCGCGCCGCCGAGCCACCGCCGGCCGGTCCCGCGCCCGCGCCGGTACCGGCACCGGCACCGATCCCGGCACCCGCGCCCGAGCCCGCCCCCTCGCCCGCACCCTCCGCCGCGACCGGCTCCACCGCCGAGTCCGCGCCCGAGGCCGCCGCGCCCGGCGCCGCGCCCGAGGCCGCCGAGCCCGCCGCCGGCGGCACCGGCAAGGTCAAGGAACGATCGAACACCCCCAAGGGGCCGTCCAAGGCTTGGCGCCGGTTCCGGCTGACCGCCATCGTCTTCGTCGTGGTGCTCGCCATCGCGGCCGGCGGACTCGGTTGGTGGGGCTGGCAGTTGTCCCGCGACTCGTTCCCGCAGACCAGCGGCACCGTGCGGATCGCGGGGCTGACCGGCAAGGTGGACGTGGTCCGCGACGCCCAGGGCATCCCGCAGGTGTACGCCGACACGTCCGAGGACCTGTTCCGGGGGCAGGGCTACGTACACGCCCAGGACCGGTTCTGGGAGATGGACGTACGCCGGCACATGACCGCGGGCCGGCTCTCCGAGATGTTCGGTTCCGGGCAGGTGGACAACGACAAGTTCCTGCGCACGCTCGGCTGGCGCAAGGTGGCCGAGCAGGAATACGCGGCGCTGGCCCCGGAGTCGCAGAAGTTCCTCCAGGCCTACGCCGACGGGGTCAACGCCTATCTGAAGGACCACAAGGGCGCCGACGCGTCGTTCGAATACGCGCTCCTCGGCCTCGTGCACGACGGCTACAAGGCCGAGCCGTGGACCCCCGTCGACTCGGTCGCCTGGCTCAAGGCGATGGCGTGGGACCTGCGGACCAACATGCAGGACGAGATCGACCGCGCGCTGCTGTCCGACAAGTTGACGGTCAACCGGATCGACGAGCTGTACCCGCCCTACCCGTACGACACGAACAAGCCGATCGTGCGCAACGGCGACATCGTCAAGGACGGCAAGACCGAGCGCTTCGCCCAGGACGCGCCGCCGCCGGCGCCGTCCAAGAACGCGCAGTCCGCGCTGGCCAACCTCTCCGAGTCGTTGTCCAAGCTGCCCTCGCTGTTCAGCGAGAAGTCGTCGGGCGTCGGCTCCAACTCGTGGGTGGTGGCCGGCAGTCGCACCACCACCGGCAAGCCCCTGCTCGCCAACGACCCGCACCTGTCGCCGTCGCTGCCGTCGGTCTGGTACCAGATGGGGCTGCACTGCCGCGCGGTCGGACCGCAGTGCCAGTACGACGTCTCCGGCTACACGTTCTCCGGCATGCCCGGCGTGATCATCGGCCACAACCAGAAGATCTCCTGGGGCTTCACCAACCTCGGCGCCGACGTGACCGACCTGTACCTGGAGAAGGTCCAGGGCGACGGCGTGCTCTACGACTCCAAGTGGGAGCCGTTCAAGGAGGTCCGCCAGGAGACCATCAAGGTCGCCGGCGGCGCCGATCGCCGGATCACCGTGCGCACCACCCGGCACGGACCGATCCTGACCGACGCCTCCGACGAGTCCGACGACCTGAAGGATGTCGGCAAGGACGCGCCGATCCCCGACCTGAGCCCCCAGCGCGAGGACGGCTACGCGGTCGCCCTGCGCTGGACCGCGCTCGACCCCGGCAGCTCGATGGACGCGCTTTTCCAACTGGACCGGGCGCAGAACTGGAACGACTTCCGCGCCGCGCTGAAGAACTTCGACGCGCCGTCGCAGAACGCGATCTACGCCGACGTCGAGGGCCACATCGGCTACCAGGCGCCCGGCAAGATCCCGCTGCGCCGCAGCGGCGACGGCCGGTGGCCGGTGTACGGGTGGGACCCGAAGTACGACTGGCTGGGCACCATCCCGTTCGAGTCGTTGCCGAACGTGTACGACCCGCAGGAGGGTTACATCGTCACCGCGAACAACGCGGTGACCTCGCCGGCGTACCCGTATCTGCTGACCTCCGACTGGGGGTACGGCGCCCGCAGCGCGCGGATCGAGGAGATGATCGTCAACGCGCCGGGCAAGATCGATCCGGCGATGATGCAGAAGATGCAGGTCGACGACGTCAACCCGGTCGCGCAGTTCCTGGTCCCGGCGCTGCTCGCGGTGCGGATCGACGATCCGTGGGTGCGCGAGGCGCAGGACCTGCTCAAGGACTGGGACAAGCGCAACGACGCCGACTCCACGGCCGCGGCGTACTTCAACGCGGTGTGGCGTCAGGTGCTGATGCTCGCGTTCGGCGACAAGATGCCGTTCTCGGTCCGGGCCGACAACGACTGCGCGAGCAACGCGGACAACACACACGTGCAGTGCGGTGACCGGGACGACTCGACCGCGCAGCCCGACGGCGGCGACCGGTGGAACGAGGTCGTGCGCACACTGCTGGCCACCCCGGAGAGCCCGTGGTGGAACATCTCCAAGAACCCGGGCGCGGTCACCACCCGCGACGGGCTGCTGCACAAGGCGATGACCGAGGCGAAGAAGGACCTCACCGCCCGGCTCGGCAAGAACATCGACACCTGGTCGTGGGGCCGGCTGCACACGCTGACCCTGCGCAACCAGACCCTGGGCACCGAGGGTCCGGGCGTGGTCAAGTGGATGCTCAACCGGGGGCCGTACGCGATGTCCGGCGGCGAGGGGCTGGTCAACGCGACCGGCTGGAACGCCGCGCAGGGCTACGAGGTGACCACCGTGCCGTCGATGCGGATGGTGGTGGACATGTCCGACCTGGACGCGTCCCGGTGGATCAACCTGACCGGCGCCTCCGGGCACGTGTGGCATGACAACTACACCGATCAGACCGACCTGTGGCGCAAGGGCAAGACGCTGCCGTGGGCGTTCACGCCGGCGGCCGTGGACAAGGCGGCCAAGCACCGGCTGACCCTGCTCCCGGCCGGTCCGGCGGCGCCGGGCAAGCCGTGACGGGCGCCCGCGGCGGTGCTACCGGGTGAACCGGTACACCGCCGCGGGCGTCACCGCGATGTCCACGGGCACGTCGTGCGGCTCGGCCGGCACCCGGTCGAGCACCTCGTCGTCGTACAGCAGCACCACGGTGACCGCCGCCTCCGGCACCCGGGCCAGCGCCCGGTCGTAGGAGCCGCCGCCGCGCCCCAGCCGCATCCCCCGGCGATCCACCGCCAGCCCGGGCACCACCAGCACATCGGCCGTGCGCACCGCCTCCGGGCCGAGCCGCCGCCCGATCGGCTCACGCAGCCCGCGGCCGGCCGGCACCAGCGACGCCGGCCCCTCGTACAGCGCCCAGTCCAGGTCGTTGTCGGCCAGCAGCACCGGCAGCAGCACCCGCCGGGTCGACCCGGCGGCCAGGTCCTCGGCCAGATCCCGCCCGCCCGGCTCGGAACCCACCGGCACATACGCCGCGACGGTGCCCGCGGCGGCGATCTCGGGGAGCGCGAGGAGCGCGTCCCGGAGCGCGCGACTCGCCGCGACACGCCGGTCCGACCCGGAACGTGACCGTGAGTTCATCAACTGTGACCTCAGCGTGGCCTTGTCGTTGAGGATGTCCTTCATGCTGTTCCCTGAATGACGTGTTTGGACGGGTTACCGAAGGAGTCCGCGCAATCGACACAGTTCGCGCCATCGCACCGGACCCGGATCCCGCATGAGCCTGACTTTCGAACGCCTCCTGATCATCCTGCTCGTCGGCGCGCTCGCGGTCGCGGTCGGCTCGCTGACGGTCGCCGTACGCCGGTTGCGCGCGATCGCCGGCAACGAACTGCCCGAACTGCGACACGAGGTCACCCGGTTGGAGCTGAACCGGGCCGAGTTGGAGCGGTTGTCGGTCACCGATCCGCTGACCGGCGTGTGGAACTACCGCTATCTGCAACTCGTGCTGGACCGCGAGGTGATGCGGGCGACCCGGTTCGGTCGGCCGCTGGGGCTGCTCATGCTCGACCTCGACCACTTCCGCGCGGTCAACGAGCGGCACGGCCACCAGGGCGCGGGCGCGGTGTTGCGCGAGGTGGCCCAGCGGCTGGCCCTGGAGATCCGCCAGGTGGACACCATCGCCCGGTACGGCGGCGAGGAGTTCGTGATCCTGCTGCCCGAGACCGACGCGGCCGGGGCGGCCAAGGTGGCGGAGCGACTGTGCTACGCCGTACGCCGGGGCACGTTCGGCGCGGCGACCGACCCGGTCCCGCTGACCCTGGCGATCGGCACCGCCGTGCTGCCCGAGGACGGCACCCACGCCACGACCCTGCTGCGCGCCGCCGACCGCGCGCTGGCCCGGGCCAAGCGGGCGGGCGGCGACCGGTTCTGCGGCCCGGACCCGGCCGAGACCGGGCCGGCGGCCGACAACCGGCCAATCGCCGGGCTTCATGGCACCCCCGGCGACCTCACCCGTTAGTGTGCGGTCATGTCTGCGCGTCATGCGTTCCGGCTCACCAAGGCGGTCGTGCCCGCCGCCGGCCTCGGTACCCGGTTCCTGCCGGCGACCAAGGCCACGCCCAAGGAGATGTTGCCGGTCGTGGACACGCCGGCCATCCAGTACGTGGTCGAGGAGGCCGTCGCGGCCGGGCTCACCGACGTACTGATGGTCACCGGGCGCAACAAACGCGCCCTGGAGGACCACTTCGACCGGGCCTACGAACTCGAACACGCGCTGGCCGCCAAAGGTGACTTGGACCGGCTCAAGCTGGTCCGCGAGTCGAGCGAGTTGGCCGCGATCCACTACGTGCGCCAGGGCGACCCACGCGGCCTCGGGCACGCGGTGTCCTGCGCCCGGCCGCACGTGGGCGACGAGCCGTTCGCGGTGCTCCTGGGCGACGACCTGATCGACCCGCGCGATCCGCTGCTCGCCACGATGCTTCGGGTACGCAGCGAACTCGGCGGCAGCGTCGTGGCGTTGATCGAGGTCGACCCGGCGCAGGTGCACCTGTACGGCTGTGCGGCGGTGGAACCCCTGGCCGAGGGCGTCTCCGAGCCCGGCGTGGTGCGGGTGACCGACCTGGTGGAGAAGCCGGAGACGGGGACCGCGCCGAGCAACTACGCGGTGATCGGGCGCTATCTGCTGGACCCGGCGGTGTTCGACGTGCTGGAGCACACCCCGCCCGGTCGGGGCGGCGAGATCCAGTTGACCGACGCCCTGCGGGTGCTCGCGAGGCGCGGGCCGAACGAGGGCGGCACCGTGCACGGCGTGCTGTTCGAAGGGCGCCGCTACGACACGGGCGACCGGGCCGACTATCTGCGTGCCATCGTGAAGCTGGCATGCGAGCGTGAAGACCTGGGGCCCGAATTCCGGGCCTGGTTGAGGCAGTACGTGAACGAGGAGATGCACGGATGAAAAGCGTCGAGGACCATCTGAGCGGGATCCTCGAACGGATCGCCCCGCTCGCCCCCCTCGAACTGCAACTGCTCGACGCGCACGGCAGTCTCCTGGTCGACGAGGTGGCCGCCACCGGCGACCTGCCGCCGTTCGACAACTCGTCGATGGACGGCTACGCGGTGCGGCTGGCCGATGTCGCGGACGCGGGCGAGCAGTACCCGGTGGTGCTCGAAGTGGTGGACGACATCGCCGCCGGCGACACCCCGAAGGTCGCGCTCGGATCGGGCACGTGCGCGCGGATCATGACCGGCGCGCCGGTGCCGGAGGGCACCGAGGCGATCGTGCCGGTGGAGTGGACCGACGCGGGGCTGCCGACCGTGCGGATCACGAAGGCGCCGTCGAGTGGGCAGTTCATCCGGCGGCGGGGCGACGACGTGTCGGCGGGGCAGACCGTGCTGGACGCCGGGACCACGATCGGCTCCGCCCAGGTCGGTCTGCTCGCCGCAATCGGCCGGGAGCGGATCCGGGTCCGGCCCAGGCCGCGCGTGGTGATCCTGTCCACCGGCAGCGAGCTGATCCAGCCCGGCCGGCCGATCGGCCCCGGGCAGATCCGCGACTCGAACAGCTACATGCTCACCGCCGCCGCGCGCGAGGCCGGCGCGATCGCGTACCGCGTCGGCAACGTGCCCGACGATCCCAAGGTGCTGATCGACACGATCGAGGACCAGCTGATCCGGGCGGACCTGGTGGTCACCACCGGCGGGGTCAGCGCGGGCGCCTACGACGTGGTCAAGGAAGTGTTGTCCGAGCTGGGCACGGTCGAGTTCGGCAAGGTCGCGATGCAGCCGGGGATGCCGCAGGGTTTCGGCGTGATCGGCCCCGACGAGACGCCGATCTTCACCCTCCCCGGCAATCCGGTCAGCGCCTTCGTGTCCTTCGAGGTGTTCGTCCGGCCGGCGCTGCTGCGGATGCAGGGTGCCGCGGTCACCGAGCGCCCGACCGTGCGGGCGACCTGTTCGACGGCGCTGACCTCTCCCGAGGGCAAGCGTCAGTTCCTGCGTGCGTGGTACACCCCGCCGGTGGACGGCGTGGGCGAGGGCACCGTCGATCCGGTCGGCGGCACCGGCTCCCACCTGCTCGGCAGCCTCGCCCGGGCGAACGCGCTGATCAGCCTTCCCGCCGAGGTCACCGCGGTGGCCGAGGGCACCGAGGTGTCCGTGATGCTGCTCGGCTGAGCGGGCGGCGGCGTCTGCGTCCGGGCGCCGCGATCCCGGTCCGGGCGGGCCCGTGCATGCGGGGCGCCCGGTTGTGCCTCTAACGTTGCCCCGACATGAAACGCCGGTTCGACGCACACGGAAGTCGGACACGGACGGCACTTCGACGCCCACCGCAACGGGGGGCTCACCGTATGGGGTGGACAGTTGACGCGCGGCGCCAAGAACCTCACGCACCTCGACGAGGCCGGCGCGGCCCGGATGGTGGACGTCACGGCCAAGGACGTCTCGGTCCGCACGGGCACCGCGTCGGGCCGGGTGCTCGTGTCGCCGCGGGTGGTCGAACTCCTGCGCGGCGAGGGCGTACCCAAGGGTGACGCGCTGGCCACCGCCCGGATCGCGGGCATCATGGCGGCCAAGCGCACCCCCGACCTGGTACCGCTGTGCCACCCGATCGCGCTGCACGGCGTCGCGGTGGATCTGTCGGTGCACGACGACGCGGTGGCGATCACCGCGACCGTGCGCACCGCCGACCGCACCGGCGTCGAGATGGAGGCGCTGACGGCGGTCTCCGTGGCGGCGCTGACGGTGGTGGACATGGTCAAGGCGGTGGACCCGGGCGCGGTGATCACCGACGTACGGGTCGAGGCGAAGACGGGCGGAGTCTCCGGGGACTGGCAGCGGGACCCGGGGGCAGGGGCCACACAACGGGACGGAGGGCAAGTCTGATGCGAGCCATGGTGATCACCGTGTCCACGCGCGCGGCGGCCGGGACCTACCAGGACGAGAGCGGCCCGGTGATCGTGCGCGGGCTGCAACAGATGGGCTTCGAGACGCGCGGGCCGCAGATCGTGCCGGACGGCGAGCCGGTCGCCCAGGCGCTGCGCGACGCGTGCGCGGGCCACTACGACGTGATCATCACCACCGGGGGGACCGGGCTCAACCCGTTCGACCAGACCCCGCAGATGACCAGTCGGGTGATCAGCTACGAGGTGCCCGGCATCGCCGAGGCGATCCGGATGGAGAACTTCGACAAGGTGCCGACCTCGATCCTGTCGCGCGGCATCGCCGGCGTCGCGATCACCCAGGACTCGCACTGGACCTACCGCAGCCTGATCGTCAACCTGCCCGGCTCGCCGGGCGGCGCGCAGGACGGGATCACGGTGCTGGCGAAGGTGTTGCCGCACGTGGTGTCCCAGCTCCAGGGCGGCGACCACGCGCGCGGCGGCGGTTTCGGCGGCGCCGGCGGTGCCGGCGGGTTCGGCGGCGGGCCGCAGCAGGCTCCGCCCGGCGGCGGGTACCAGGGCGGCTACGGCGCGGGTGGCGGCTACCAGGGTGGTGGCGGCGGGGGCGGCTACCAGGGCGGCGGGGGCTACGGAGGGGCGCAGCAGCCGCCATGGGGCACGCGCTGACCCGGGGCTGGCCCGTGGAACTCGCCGAGGGCCGGGTGACGCTTCGGCCGATCCGGGCCCGGGACGCGGCCGCCTGGCAGGAGGTGCACACCCGCAATCGCGAGTGGCTGCGCCGTTGGGAGGCGACCGTGCCGCCGGGGTCGGCGGCCGGGCGGCGGCCGACCTTTCGGCAGATGGTCCGCTTTTTGCGGGCCGAGGCCGGCGCGGGGCGGATGTTGCCGTTCGTGGTGCTGTACGACGGGCAGTTGGTCGGCCAGGTCACCGTTGCCGGGATCACCTGGGGGTCGATGTGCTCGGCGCATGTCGGCTACTGGGTCGACGAGCGCGTCGCCGGGCTCGGCGTGATGCCGACCGCCGTCGCGCTGGTCTCCGACCACTGCTTCTTCCGGCTCGGGGTGCATCGCCTGGAGGTGTGCATCCGGCCGGAGAACCGGGCCAGTCGGCGCGTGGTGGACAAGCTGGGATTTCGCGAGGAGGGCCTGCGCCCGCGCTACCTGCACATCGACGGCGACTGGCGGGACCACCTGGCGTACGCGCTGAACGCCGAGGAGGTCCCGGAGGGGCTGTTGATGCGGTGGCGCGCCTATCGGGAGAGCCGGGGGTTCACCTGGTAGTCACCGCCGCCTTCGGAATCTCTTCGATGTCGATCCCGCCATATCGACACATCGATCTCGCGATTTCGCTACTCTCCCGGAGATATGAGCGGTGTCACCTCGGCAGACCCCGGAGCCTCCGGGGGCATGGCTGCCCGGTGGGCCTCGGGGGGCTCGGCGACCCCGAGCGATCCGGTCGCCTCGATGATCCCGGTAGTCACATCCGTCACATGGGCATCAGAACGGATCGCACGACACACCGTGCCTAATCCGACGATGCGGTGCCCATCCGGCTTAGCGTGTGAAGCGTGAACGGCAGCGGCCTGATCTACGCAGCGATCGTGGGGGCCTGGGCTGCCTATCTGGTGCCCATGTGGCTTCGCCGACAGGACGAGCTGAACGAGGCCCGGCCGACCGAGCGTTTCACCACCGCGATCCGGATCCTGTCCCGTCGCGGCGCCTTCGAGCGGCGCTCGGCGCGGGCGCTGGCCGAAAAGAGCGGTACGGAGGGCGCCGAGCGCCGCGCCGCCGGTGAGTCCGGGCGCGGGCGGCGGCCGTCGGGGACGGCGGGCGCGGGGCCGGGTGTCGGGGCACAGGCTTCGGGTGCGCAGGGCTCGGGTGGGCAGGCTTCGAGTGCACAGGCTTCGGTGCAGGCCCCCGCCGGGCAGTCCTCGGGTGGCCAGTCGTCGGTGCCGCAGCAGGCGACCGGGTCGGGTGCCGGGTCCGCCGCGGCGGCCAAGGGCAGGGCCGGCGGCGCGGGCAAGCGCCCCGCCGCGCCGGTGCGCCGGGACGAGGGGCGCGCCGCGCTGCTCACCCGTCGCCGCCGGGTGATCGCGAGCCTGTTCGCCGGCTTCACCGCCGGCGCGATCCTGGCCGGTGTGGCCGGCCTCGCCTGGGTGTGGCTGCCCGCCGTGCCCGGCGTGTTGTTGTCGGCGTACATCGTGCATCTGCGGGTCCAGGAGCGCCGCCGCTACGAGGCGGGGCTGCGCCGGCTGGGCCGACCGGCGGGCAAGCCGGGCACGCCGGCCGACGCCGGCGCGGCGCACGAGGCTCGGGTCCGGGCAGCCCGGACGCGTGAGGCCGCCGACGGCGCGACGGCGGATCCCCGGCCCGCGACGCCGCCGACGGCCGGCGAGGGGCGGCAGGTCCGTACCCCGCGTTCGGGCTCCGGTGCGCCGGGTGCGTCCGGCCCCGCGGGAGCGGGCGGCGCCGCCGGCCCGGCCGGCTCGGCCCGGGGTCGACGCGAGCGTGCGGAGGAGGAGCCGGCGCTGGCCGAGTGGATCGCCGAACTGGCCACCGGTGACGGCCCCGACCGGGACGCGTGGGACCCGGTCCCCGTCCCGCTGCCCACCTACGTGACGGCCCCGGTCGTCCCGCGCGGCGACACCGAACAGGAGCCGGAGCGCCCGCAGATCCACGCCGTCCCGGACCCGCAACCGGCCGAGGCACTACGCCCGCCCACCCCGTTGTTCGACCAATACGCCGAGGACACCCGCACCGGCTACGGCGCCTCGGTCGACTCCCTCCCGCTCTACGAACACGAGTGGCGCCGAGCCGGCAACGAGTGAATACCCGTGCACGAGCCGGCTCGGGGAGGTGGTAATGTTTCTCCTCGTTGGGCCTGTGGCGCAGTCTGGTAGCGCACCTCGTTCGCATCGAGGGGGTCTGGGGTTCAAATCCCCACAGGTCCACACATCACGAAAGCCCCGCCGAACTCCGGCGGGGCTTTCGTCATTTCCGGATTCCACTGTGTGGTCGTCGGTTGGTAAAAGCGCGGAATTCCATCAGGCGCGGTGCGATCCCGATCAATGCGTCGAATCATGGCCGACTCACCCCCTACCGGGCGGTTCCTTCGTCTGCTGCCATGGAAGGTGCCAGGCGGGCGGCATCGACACCGGGGGGCACGGTGGGGACATCCACGCGGTGGGATGGACCGAGCGGGAGACCATGGAGTTCCGTAGGCGGTCGGCTGACCCGGTGGGACCCGGACGGGCCTGATGCCGAGGATCGCCTTCGGGGGATTGCCCGGGGCTATCTCCTGGCCCTCCAGTCGACCGTGCGTGACGATCCCTCGGCATTCGGCCTCTACGACGCCGCGTGTGCGGCGGGCGAACGATTGGCCGCGGTGCTGGAGAACCCGCCGCGGATGGAGACCGAGGCGGATTTCCTGGCCGGGCTCGTCTCCCGGATCGCCGGAGAGGGCGGCACCCTTGCGGACGCGGTCGTGCGTAGAGCTGTCGTGGCGGCGGGGCGTCAGGTGCTCGAACAGCACCCGGAACCGGAACCGGGCGCAAGAACGGGTTCGGCCGGTCGCGGTATCGCCTCGGATGTCCTGTGCGACCTCTTTCGATTCTTCTTCGCCGACGTGGTGGCCGAATTTCTGCGCTCCGTCGTGGCGGAGAAGGTGAAGTCGACCGTTCCGGTGCTGCCTGTCATCGATCCGGAGGACGTGATCAGCGGCTGGGTCGCGGACCATGTGTTGGAACTGGTCCCCGATCCCTGCGAGACCGCCGATACGGAAGGCTCGCCGGGCGGGTTGTCCCACGTTGCTCGGGGCCTTGTGCCGCGCACGGTCGGCATGATCCTCGGCCTTGTCACTCCGTTCGCCGGCGACGTGGGGGAGTCGGTGTGACCGGGCCCGGTCGACTCGTGTGGTGGTCGGCACACCCGAGGGATACGGCGACGGCACCCAAGCACGCGACAGTGGTCGGTGCGGACTCGTTCCAGGAACGCGAGGGCAGGGTCACCGGAGCGGATCGGTTGCCCGGTCTCGTCCCCGCCTGGGCCGAGGACCTGTTTCGCGTGGCTCGGGCCGCCTTCATCGCGGACAAGTACATTCGACGAAGCACCGCTGTCGACAACTGGACGCGCCACATCCACCTCTCGGTACCGGTGACCGATCCCGAACGTTGGGGGTCGCCCGTGGCGTCGGCTCATCTCACTACGTTGCTTCAGACGCTTACGGCAGACGTGTGGGAGGTGTCCTTCCGCGCGTTCCGACCCGAGTACACGTGCGAGGCGCTGCCGTTGGCGTACGAACGCCAGGTGAGTGAAGTGGCGTTGTTGTCGGGCGGCTTGGACTCCCTGAGCTGGGCGGCCACCCGTGCGGGAGCCGGTGGAACCAGTGCGCAGGGCCTGGTGTTCGTGATGTTCCGCGAGATCAGTCTCGACGCGGTGCAGCAACGGGTGTACGCGTCGGTTCGACGTCTGCGCCCCACCCGGGACATCTCACTGGTACCCCTGCGGCAGACCCCGAAGGGCGACGGATCCGGAGACCGACTGGAGACTTCTGCGCGCACCCGAGGACTGTTGTACACAACCGGTGCGGTTCGCATCGCCACGGCTCATCGGGTGCGGATCGTGCACGTGCCCGAGAACGGACAACTCGCGCTCAACCCACCGCTGACGCCGGCCCGCGCCGCGGCCTGCTCGACCCGTTCCGTCCATCCTTGGACGTTGCATCACCTGAATGCGTTGATGGCCGAGATCAGCGCCGGCGACGGTGCGGTGACGGTGGTGAATCCCCTTGGGCAGCTGACCAAAGGGGAGGTGTGTCGGGCCGCGCTGGACGCCGGTTTGAGACCGGCCGAGCTGGAGGGCACGGTGACTTGTGGCAAGCCGCCGATTCGGCAGGGGCAGGGCTTGACCATGGCCAACTGCGGTGTCTGTTACCCGTGCCTGGTACGGCGTTCCGGTCTGCTCCACTCCGTGGGCTTCGATCGGACCGTTTATGAGGTCGAGCCATGGTCTCTCGGTGCGGACTCGGAAAGGGACGAGGATTGGCGGGCCCTGCAGCGTCGACTGTGCAGGCCGCACACGCTCTCGGACCTGCTCGGTGATACTCCGTTGCCGCCGGGAACGGATGCGAAGGCCGCGCTGGATGTGCTGGTTCGTGGTTGGGGCGAGCTGTCCGGGCTGCTCGAATTCGCGCTGCGGGCGCAGCCCGTGAGCGCGGCGTCGGGAATGGCTTGGCCTGACGTCGAAGCCTTGAGTGACGAAGCGGCGCCCGGTGTGTGAACAGTGATCTTTCGGGCCGGGGTGGGAATGTCCGGGGGTCGATCGGCCTTGCTCGAAAGAGTGCGTCTCGCGTGGTGACGTGCGGGGCAGCGCCGCGTGTAGCGGAGTGTGTTCGGGTGGTTATTACGGTCGCGTAGGCGAGGTGAGCGGTGCCAACATCGGGTGACATGGCCGAGCTTGTGAATCCACACGGGAATCTGTCCGGAATCAACTCTTATGTGGCCATCGGCGACAGCTTTACGGAGGGCGTCGGGGATCCCGGGCCCGACGGGAACTATCTCGGGTGGGCCGACCGGTTCGCGGCTCGGCTGGCGGTGGAGCGGCCGGGGTTGCGGTACGCGAATCTCGCGGTGCGTGGGAAGTTGTTGCATCAGATCGTCGAGGAGCAGGTGCCGCTGGCCATCGCGGCGCGGCCCGATCTGGTGACGTTGTGCGCGGGGGGCAACGATGTGCTGCGGCCCGGGAGCGACCCGGACAAGCTTGCCGCGGAGTACGAGGAGGCGGTCGCCGCGCTGACGGCGACGGGCGCGCGGGTGGTGGTGTTCACCGGGTTCGATACGCGGTGGGTGCCGGTGCTCAAGTTGATCCGGGGCAAGGTGGCCACCTACAACGAGTTGTTGCGGGCGGTCGCGGATCGGTACGACTGTGCGGTGGCCGACATGTGGGGGCTCACCTCGCTGCACGATCGGCGGGCCTGGAGCGAGGATCGGCTGCACCTGTCGCCCGAGGGGCACGATCGGGTCGCGCTCAAGGTCGGGCGGGCGCTCGGGCTGGCCGTGGACGGTGACCCGGATGCGCCGTGGCCGGCGGAGGAGGTCGCGGTGACGGCGGGGGCGGCGCGGTTGGAGAACGTGCATTGGGCGCGGGAGCACCTGGTGCCGTGGATCGGGCGGCGGCTTCGGGGGCAGTCGTCGGGGGATCACGTGACGGCGAAGCGGCCGGAGTTGGCGCCGTTGGACCTGGCTGCGGCGCCGGTCGCGGAGCGCGCGAGCCGGGCGTCGTAGTGCGTGCGGGTGGGCCCGTCCGGCAGGTCCTCAGGCGCCGGACGGGCTGATTGGTCGGCCCGAGTCGGTTGTCCTCAAACGCCGGACGGGCTGAGGTGGGTGGCGTTCGCCGGTTCGGGCTGCGGTGTGTTGCGCCTGCGGCGGGCGTCCTCAAGCGCCGGACGGGCTGGGTTGGGTTGTGTTTGCCCGTTCGGGCGGCGGTTTCCGGGCGCCTGCGGCGGGCGTCCTCAAGCGCCGGACGGGCTGGGATGGGTTGGGTCCGGAGGTTGAGGCCACGGGCCGTGGCGCCTGTGGCGGGCGTTCTCCCACGCTGGGCGGGCTGACGTGTGTGGCTTGGTTTTTTGGGGGCCGTCAGGGGGGTGTGCTTGCCTCTGTGGTGGTGCCGAGTAGGAGTAGGTGGGTGGCTCGGCAGATTGTGTGTTCTACCTCTGTCATGGTCATTCGGCCGAAGGCCCAGCTGAACAGGGCGCCTTCCCAGGCGATGCCGAGCAAGTGGACGAACTCGTCGGCGTTGGTCACCTCGTCCGCCAGGGCCGTGCGGAACATCGTGTTCATGATGCGGTTGATTTCGCGGTGGCAGTCGCCCACGCCCGGGTCGGAGGAGCCGAGGGCGTGGATCAGGGCGGCGGTCAGGCGGGGGTGGCGGGCCATCGTGCGGCAGGTGTCGCGCAGGATCGCGCAGACCCGCTCGGCCGCGTTCGCGCCGTCCGGGCGGGCCGCGCCGCTGCGTTCCAGGGCCGCGATCCACTCCAGGTGGGTGGCCGCGAGCAGGTGGTCCTTCGAGGAGAAGTGCCGGTAGATGGTCGCCGAGGAGAGCCGGGACAGGCGGACCACGTCGCGCATCTGCACGCTGTCGTAGCCGCCCTCCGCGGCCAGGTCGCGGGTCGCGTCGATGGCTCGCCTGCGTATGTCCTGCTCCCGCGTGACGGGCACCGGTGCAGCCTCCCTCGGCATCGACGGCGACATCGCGCCGCTAGATCCAGGTGCTGAACCACATGCGGTCCAGCCATCCGCTGCGGGTGATCGTCTCACCGGTGAAGATCGGGTAGAAGTAGAGGAAGTTCCAGGCGATCAGGGCGATGATCGCGACCACGCCCGCGGTGCCCCAGGCGCGTCGGCGTTCGGTGGCTCCGGGTGGGCCGAGGAGTGCGCCGAGCATCATGGTCACGGCCAGGCACAGGAACGGGACGAACGCGACGGCGTAGAAGAGGAAGATCGTGCGTTGCTGGTACGCCATCCAGGGGAGGTAGGCGGCGGCCAGCCCGCACAGGATCGCGCCCGCGCGCCAGTCGCGTCGGCCCGCCCAGCGGAACAGCAGGTAGCCGACCGCGACCACCCCGGTCCACCACAGAAGTGGGGTGCCGATGCCGAGGACGGTTTGGTAGCAGTCCTGTTCGGTGCAGCCCGCCGTGCCCTGGTGGACCGTTTCGAAGTAGTACGCCACCGGCCTGCCCAGGACCAGCCAACTCCACGGATTCGACTGGTAGGGGTGTGGGCTGTCCAGGCCGGTGTGGAACGACCACATTTCGGCGTGGTAGTGCCACAGGCTGCGCAGTGGTGCGGGTACCCAGGTCATGCCGAATTGGGGGAGTGGGATGCCGAG